>JBOHXF010000001.1:0-8341 GCA_050737455.1 Opitutaceae bacterium
CGCCGCGGCGGCGAAGCTCCGGATCCCCCATCAGGTGGAGGGCGAACCGCGGGCGACGGGGACCGACGCCCGCGCGTTGCAGCTCACCCGCGCCGGCGTCGCCACCGGCGTCGTCGGCATCCCCCTCCGGTACATGCATACCCCGAGCGAGGTTGTGGACCTGCAGGACGTGGAGAACGCCGTTCGGCTCCTCGTGGAATTCGTCAAGGGGCTGGCGAAGGGCGACTACGCCCATTGGTAGCCCCCCGCCGCAGCGCGCGCTCGCGCTCCACCAACGTCGGGTGGGAGTAGTGGAACGCGCTGAAGGCCGGATGCGGCGTCAGGTTGGAGAGGTTCCTTTCCGCCAGCCGGCGCAGGGCCGAGACGAGGGCGTCCGGCCCGGCCATCGCGCGGCGGGCGAATGCGTCGGCCTGGTATTCGTACCGTCGCGACAGGGCGCCGAAGAGCGGCGTCAGCCAGAACGTCGCGGCGCCCGCGAGCAGCCCGCAGAGCAGGAACGCCGGGGCGAGCGAGCGCGGAGGAAAGCCGAATCCCGCGGCGAACCACGGGGCCCGAAACAACGCGGCGACGATCGCGAAGCCTGCGGCGAGTCCGGCGGCGGACAGGACGAGCATCCGGGGGATGTGGCCGCACCGGTAGTGGCCGATCTCGTGGGCGAGCACCGCTTCGAGCTCCTCCGGCGCGAGCTGCCCCACCAGAGTGTCGTACAGCACGATCCGGCGGAAGCGGCCGAACCCGGTGAAATAGGCGTTGGAATGCCCCGAGCGCCGGCTGCCGTCCATGACTTCGATGGCGCCGGCGCGAAAGCCGGTGCGCTCGCCGAGCGCGACCAGACGCGAGCGCAGCTCGCCTTCCGGCAGCGGAGCGAGGTGATTGAAGAGCGGGAGGATCAGCCGGGGATAGACCAGCAGCATCGCGAGCTGGACCGCGAAAACGAAGGCCGCCGCCCACGCCCACCACGCCGGCCCCATCCGGCGGACCAGGGTCAAAAGAACCCAAAGGAGCGGATAGCCGATCGCGATCGTGAGCGCGGCATGCTTGAGCTGGTCGGCGAACCAGAGGCCGGGGCCCATCCGGCTGAAGCCGAACCTCCGCTCGATCCGGAACTCCTCCCAAAGTTCGAACGGGAGGGAGCAGAGCCCCAGGAGGAGGAAAACCGCGAGGATGAACGCGGCGCCCGTCCAGGCCGCGCCGGGCGCGCCGCTCCCCGCGAACCAGGCTCCGAGGCGCGGCAGCACGCCGCTTGCGAGCGCCGCGATCAGCAGCGCCGCTTCGTAGGTCTCCGCCGCGGCGCCGAACCGGGATTTGGTCAACGTGTAATCCACCGAGCGCCGATAGGTGGGCGGATCCATGATGGCCCCGGCCGCGGCGGGCGGCGCCTCGGCATGGCGACGCACCTCCCCGCGATTGAGAGCCGACAGGGTCAGCGAAGCCGCGAGCCGGGCCAGGATGAGAACCGCCGCGGCCTGGAACACCGGCGATGCCATGATGCCGGCGAGTTCAGCGACCATCGTCGTACTCGATCGGCCGGACGCCCACCGCGCGGGCCGCGGCGATGTCCACCAGGGAATATCCCGGCAGCTGCAGGTTCGGCAGGAGGCCTGCGACCTCCTCGGAGCCCACCTTGAACGCCTCGCCGAACGGCGCCGTGCCGAGGAGCGTGGTCTCGATCCCGATCAGATGGCCCCCCTGCTCGGAATCGTAGACCGCAACGAGGCAATGGCCCGGCCGGAACAGCAGGACAGGACGAAGTCCGATGCGCCGGAAGATCGAGGCGAAGAGCACGGAGGCGTCCACGCAGTTGGCCCCCTGATCGCGGAGGGACTGGTCGAGGAAGCGCACGTATTGCGTCTCCACCCCCGGCGTTCCGCCGCTCGTCGTCGCGATATCGACATAAGTGAGCCCCCGCGCGGCAAGGGCGTCCCAGATCGCGGCCATCTGCCGGACCACCGATTCCGGGCCGAACTCATACCCGCTGAAGTGGGCCACATCGTCCTTGGCCGCCGCCTCCTGGAGGATCCGGCCGATCCACGGATGGTCCTCGTTGACGAACGCCGCGAAGCAGATGCTCATGTCGACCCATGCGCCCGTGTCGGCGTCGTACAGGCGCGAGACGACCTCGTTGACCGGATGGACCGTGCACGCGAGGCTCGCCTGGGCCGAGTCGTCCTGGTCCGCGACCGTCGCCACCACCGTTTCGGGCTGGAGCTGGTCCACACCCCGAAGCGCGGCGAAATTCCAGGGCAGGTCCGGCTGGACCTCGAAATGCCCCGCCGTCGCCGTGACCGACGCGAGCGCGGGACTTTGGAACAGGGAGGAATCGATTTCGATCCGGTACGTCCGCCCGGGCGTCGCGCCGTCCACCGACACGGTGAACCAGCGCTCGTACTCCGGATCCGCGGAGGCGAACGACAACAGGAGCGACGGATACACGTTCTCCGTGAACGCGGCCCGAAGCGCGCAGGTGAGGACCGCGGGCTTCGCGGCCGGAGCGGGCGGCGGCGCCGGTTCCGCGGCAACGGCCGGCGGCCGGGGGCGAAGCCCCCGGTCCAGGACGATCCCCAGCACCGCCCCCGCGCCCAGGAGCACGAGCAGTTCGCAGAAGCGCCGGAACGAAAACGATTTCAAGGGGAACCTTCGCGAACCGGGTCCCCCGGGGCTCACCGGTCCCGCTGGTACAGCAGATACAGCAGATTCAGGAGGGCGCCGATGAAGGCGGCGACGTACGTCAGCGCGGCGGCGTCCAGGGTCTCGTCGACTCCGGCCCTCTCATCGCGGCCGAGGATGCCGAGCTCGACCAGCTTGACCTTTGCCCGCCGGCTCGCGTCGAATTCGACCGGAAGGGTGACGAGCTGGAAGAGGGTGAGCACGGCGTAGCAGATGATCGCGACGTCGAGGACCATCCCGGTGAGCCGTCCGATGATGAAGAAGCTGATTAGAAAGACAAACGGAATGACGCGCGAGACGAACTGGGTCGCCGGCACCAGGGCCATGCGAAAGGTCAGCATCCGGTAGCCGATCTGGTGCTGGATGGCGTGCCCCGATTCGTGCGCCGCGACGCCCAGCGCCGCCAGGTTCGTCCCGCGGTAATTCTCGGAGGACAGGCACAGGCGCTTGTTGAGCGGATCGTAATGGTCGGTGAGATGGCCGCCGATCTCCTCGATCGACACGTCGGAAATGCCGGCCTGCGCCATGACGGCCTCGGCCGCCTCGCGGCCGGTCAGCCCGCCCCGCGAAGGGATCCGGGCGTTCTTGTTGTAGGCCTTCGACACCCGCATCTGCGCATAAAGCGCGAACAGGAAAACCGGGATGAACAGGAGCAGGAAGCCCCACGAGGGGAGAAACCCGCCGCCCAGATTCATGAATGCGAAAAAGACGTGCATGGCCGAACAGAGCCCAGGTTATTCGGAAGGAGGCCGCCCTCAACTCAAATTCCCGCGGCCCAACAACGATGTCCGCGTACCGATGCTCGCGATCGCCAGCCTAGGCCCTTCTGAGGGATTGAGCAACACGGCTCGACCCGGGACCCGCGCTCCCAAGTCACAACCAATGATTTTCCCATTGCAGAGGCACCGGCATCCGCTCACAATGCCGGAATGCATTCCGGTCCGGTTTTTTGGCGTCTTTTCGCCAGCGTTACTGCGCTGGCAACCGCAAGCCTCCTCCGCGCCCAAATACCCAACTACATTGGGCTTCTTAAGATCGACGAATACACGCAATCGCCAAGGGGCACCGTTCCGCAGCCTGGCTCTTCCGACCTGGGGGTCTATTTAGCCTTCGACACTCCTCCGCCCGTCGGCACATCCATCACCCTGACCAGTCCCGAGAGCACATCCACGATGGCGGTCTACGCACAGTCGCCGATTCCCTGGATGCGGCTCTCACAGCCCGCTTCAGTCCGGGCCCGTACACCGCCCGAATCACAGGCCAAAACGGATCCCAAGGCATCGCCTTGGCCGAGGTTTACGATGCCACCGGCGGAGCCAGCTCCGCCTACCTGATCAATGTCTCCATCCGAACCCAAACCGGCGCGGGGTCAAATGTTCTAACGGCTGGCTTTGCTATCGGCGGAGGTGCCACTGGCCGGACGGTCCTCATCCGAGGCGTGGGGCCGACCCTCACCGATTTCGGCGTCTCCGGCGTTTTGGCGATGCCTCAGCTCACCGTGTTCGATTCCGGCGGCGCTGTGATCACCTCCAACGCCGGCTGGAACAACGATCCGATCCTCGCTTCGGCCGCCCAGGCCACCGGCGCATTTGCACTCGACTACAACACTTTCGACTCCGCCGTCCTCGTTTCGCTCGTTCCGGGCGCGTACACGGCTCAAGTGACCGGCACCGGGTCGACGACCGGAGTTGCACTTCTCGAGATCTACGAGGTGCCCTGAGCTCGCCGCTCTCACGGTATGAATCCATCCGTGGGCGCGAGAAAGCGCGGCGTGAGATCATGCGCCCAGTCGCGTCACGCTGCTGGAAGTCTCCGTGGCGGAAGGATACTGCCCACCAAGGGACGGTGAGCGGCGGACATCGTCGCCATTACCGGTGCAATCGCCTTGGCTTGATCGAACCGCAATCTTCCCAGATATGCCCTCTTGTCTACGCAGCCGCTTACATCACATTTATCCCCTATCCGGTCAATCCTTTCGCATTGCGCGACCCTTGATGGGAGTCTTCCTGAGCGGCGGCGTGGGGCGCGGGCAACGATTCGGCCGCGGCATCCGCCGATTATGGCCACCTATGGAACAAACGTTCGCCGAGGGCTTTTAATTGCCGTCCTGATGACGGCCGCGTATCCGGCGCGAGCCGGGTCCATGGCCCCCTATGGGCCGAGTCCTGTGATTCGAGGCGTCACGTGGGATTTTAAAGACCTCATCAGGCTTGCCAACACCCCGGGGAACGGCGGAAGCGATCTTTGGCCGGTGACCTGGGCCGAGGATGGCAATGTCTATACGTCTTTTGGCGATGGAGGAGGTTTCAGCGGAGCAAGCGACGGTCTCGGGCGCGTGAGCATCGGATTTGCGCGGATCGCCGGATTCCCGCCCGACATAAAAGGGACCGACGTCTGGGGGTCATATCCGAAATACGCCCGGCACCCCGCCACATTCTGCGGCAAGTGCGGAAGCATGATTTCGGTTGGAGGGGTGATTTATGCCTGGGTGGAGAGCTGGTACAATAGCACCCCGCTGGACTTCGTTCAATGCGGTCCCAATCCGTTTCCTCCGCGTACCCGCATGGCGTGGTCGCGGGATTTGGGAAAGACCTGGCAACTTTCCCGATGGGCAGTCACGGAGAAGCGCGGCCGTCTTGACCTGGCGGGCCAATTTCTGAATTTCGGCCGCGATGATGCGGGCGCGCGCGATCGATACGTCTATCAATATCTGGCTGTTCGGGGAAGGGGAACGGGCACGTATTTGGCCCGAGTGCTCCCTGGGAAACTCACCGATGATCCAAGCACGGCGGGGTTCTACGAATATTATTCCGGTCCTGGCCCGACATGGTCGCGCGACAAGTCGAAGGCTTCTCCCGTTTTCGTGGATAAACACAGGCGTAGGATCACCCACGTGATCTACGATCCGGGTATCCATCGTTATATTGCGTCCGAACAGGGTTACGGCGTCGGGCAATTGGGGCTGTTCGATTCTCCGGAGCCTTGGGGCCCTTGGACAACCATCGGCTATTACAAAAACTGGGGCGGCTTCGGAGAACGGGAAAGTCTCGGTGTGGATTTTTCGACCAAGTGGATCAGCCGGGATGGAAGGACGCTTTGGGCGGTCTTTTCCGGAGGACGGCTCAAGCCCACCGACGACGAGCTGGATTCGTTCAATTTGGTGCGATTGACGCTGGTGTTGCGGAAGGGTGGCCGATGACGGCGAAGTCATGTCGCCCGGGAAAAATCCCGGCACGCCCTCAAAACGGCACTCCCACCGAAAATTGCAGCGTTCCCGGCGGATCGTGCAGCCGGGGATTCAGGTTCCGGCCGTACTCGAGGCGGACCGGCCCCACCAGCGTCCGGTAGTTAAGGCCGATCCCGACCGAATACAGCCGGTAGGAGAAGGGGTAGTCGGAGATTTGGGTCGCAGCCCCGAGGTCGTCGTTGAACAGGACGAGCGAGAGCTTGGAAGTCAGGGCCTGCTCCAGCTCCAGATTGAGCAGCATGTACGTCCTGACTCCGAGGTACGCGCCGGCGGCATTCCGGGCCGCCGCCTGCCCCTCGCCGTATCCGCGGATCGAATCCTCGCCTCCCGGGAAATACAGGACGTTCGGCGGCAGCGGATTGCTCGCCGGGGCCCCGAAGGTCGTGAGCGCCGCGTTCGTGAAGCCGAGGTGGATCCACCGCGACGGGCCCCAATTCGTGTGGTAGGAGGCGGAGAGCTGATACTGCTGGAATTCGACCTGGCCTCCCAGCCAGCGGCTGCCCTCGACCAGGCCCAGGTAGATCTTGTAGCCGTGCCGGGGCTCCAGGGGGTTGTCCAGGCGGTCGCGGGTGAGGCTGACCTGCACGGTGCCGACCCGCGCGTGCTTGAGATCCGTGGCCTGGGTGGCCAGGCTGTCCTGGGACGCGCCCAATTGCTCCAGGGTGTAGCCGGTCAGGAGGTCCGCGCCGATCCCCGGAACCGCCCGCGAAACCGACAGGTTCGCGCCATATTCCTCGTCGACGAACCGCAGCAGGCGCTCGTCGAAGCCGAACAGTTTCGCCGTGCCGGTGGCCTCCGTCCCGAGCAGCTCCGGCACGCTGAAGTCATACTCGGCGTTCGAGCCCTTCAGGGATTGCACGAATTTCAGATAGCTTTCGTTCGCACGCGAGAACAGGCCGTAATACCGCCATTCGGCGCCCGCCCGAAGCTCGTCGTAGCTCCCCCAGCCGAGCAGCAGATCGACGGTCTGTTTCCGGCCTTCCTGGACCGTGTACAGCGCGTCGCGGACCGGCCCCGTGGGCGGGACATAGCTGAGATGCACGGATTGGAACACGCCGAGGCTCGCCATCCGGAATTGCGCTTCCTGGAGTTCCACGGCGTTCAGGGGCTGGCCCGGCTTCGCGTGGACGAGCGGCCGGAGGACCGACTCGCGCGTCCGGGTATTTCCGGCGAACCGGATCGCGCCCAGCCGGACCGAAGGTCCCGGGTTCACCTCCACACGGGCCGTGACCGCGCGGATTCCGTTCGCCTCCGGACCGGGTTCCGCCGTCACCACCACCGTCACGTCCGGCCGGCCGGCGGCGTAATACCAGCGCCGCAGCGCCTCCTCCGCGGAATGCTGCCAGCTCGTCGTCCAAGGGAGCCCGAGCCGCGGCAGGCGCAGCCGCTCGCTCCGCAGATCCGGGGGACGCGGCCCGGCGGTCACGCGCAGGTCGAACCCGGCGACGCGCCAGAGGGGCCCTTGAGAGACGACGATGCGCGCGGTGGCGCGGCCGCTCGCGGCGTCCACCTTGACCTTCCCCGCCAGCTTGACTGAGGCCTCGGCGTAGCCGCGCCGCTGCAGCTCGCCGAGCAGATTGCCGATCGAGCGCTTCAGGCGTCCGGGCGAATACGCCTGTTCGGCGGTGAGCGGCGCCAGGATCCCGACGCCGCGGAAATAGCTCCCGGCCTGGGCCGGAGACAGGGCGGACAAGCCCGTGAACGTGACCCGGGCCAGGGTGAAGCGCCGGCCGCGCTTCACCTCGAAGATGGCCTCCCGGGCGGCAAGCGGACGGGGCAGCGGATGAGTCAGCGTCGGGTCGACGGCGTAGGTCGCGCGGGCTCCGGAGGCGTCGACGACCGTCACCCGAATCCGCGCCTTCAGATACCCATCCGCATCCAAGCTGGTAAAAATCATCAGCGCGGCATCCTCGATCGCCGCCGCTTTGAGGACCGGTCCGCGCTCGGAACCGAGCAGAAGCTGAACCGTGTGCCGGAGCGTCAAATCGCGCAGCAGCCCCAATCCTTCGATCCGCACGCGGGCCCGCGGCGGCGTCGCGGCCGGCGACGCCGGAGCGGCAAGCAGGATCGCCGCGAAGACCGCCGCCTCCGCGCGTTTGAGCCAACGGGCGAACCGGCTCACCGCTTGCCCCCGTCGCTGAGGATTCTCCACTTCACGCCGGCATCGTAGTTGTCGAACTGATCGTATTCGCCCACGATCCACCACCGGGGCGCGATCCGGTAATCGATTTCATAGGTCGGCTTCCCGCTGAGCGAGATGTCCTGCCCGGTGGTGACTTCCAGGCGGTTCGTTCCGGCGCCGCCCGTGAGGCCCGAAAACAGCCCTTCGCCCAGATAGGCGCCCAGCCCGGCGAACGCCGAGGGGGCGACCGTCGCGGTGGCCGTCCCCGGCGTCGACGGAACCCGGCCCGCCATGACGAGCGAGAG
>JBOHXF010000002.1:0-9684 GCA_050737455.1 Opitutaceae bacterium
GGCGTCGGCTTGGCAAACCTGGCCTACAATATGTGCCGATTCACCCAGTTGATCCGTCTGGGTCGCATCCCCACGATCGTCGCCGCATGACCTCCACTCAAGCGATGAACGCAAAAGCCCCCGGCTCAGAGCGCAAATCGAGGCGAAACGGACCGGATATGCCTCGGAAGTACGGTCGACTGCGGCATTCGAGCCGTCATCTATAGCAGTCCGGATCGTATCGCAAATCGTCACTGTACCAAAGACTCCTTATTCAAACCGCCCCACTGCTGTCTGATCAGAACCCATTGATTTCTAATTGAATAGGAATATCGATAATGGGTCTTGTTGTATCAAATTTCGCAAACAACTCAGCCAGAGGCACTTTCTCAAGTGCAGAAATCGAGACAACTTGCAAAACCTCGTGAAGACTGTTCGGCAGGGCCATCTCCTGTTTGACGATCGCAACCAGCAGGTATGCGCAGAGCGCGGTCCAGATCTGAACGGCGACGCCGTTGGGCGTGTTCGAAAAGAATCCCCGCAGCCGCAGATGCTGCTTCAGCCATTTGAAGAACAATTCTATCCGCCAGCGATTGCGGTAAATCAGAGCAATGGTGGACGCTGGCAGATCGAAGTTGTTGGTAAGAAAAACCAGGGTCAGCCGAGACTCTGTATCGTAATAGCGGATGCGGCGCAGGGGCTCGGGGTAGTCGCGCCGCGCCTGCCACCCGCTCAACTTGATCGTCTGGTCGCAGCGCACACCGGTCTGCCCATCCACGGAGCGAGAAACGCGGACATAGAAGCGGGTGTTGGATTTGGCGCGGGTCACGAACCAAGCCTTGGCGGCCGCGAAACGGTGCAGTCGCGCATAGTCGACGTACCCCCGGTCGAGGACAAAATAGCTGCCCGGGTCGATCGAAATCTCGTCCAGGAAATGCACGTCGTGCCGAGTGCCGGCGACCAGCGTGCAGAAGGTGGGCAGATCGCTGGCGACCGCCAGCATGACGTTGAGTTTGACCGCGGCCTGCGAGCCCTGCCAACGCGCCCAGGGGAACAACGCCAGACTCAGATCGATCAGAGTCGCGTCGATGGCGAACAAGTCGCCGTCGAGGGAGAGGGCGGACGGTTCGGCTCCATACAACCGCTGCGCTCGTCGCATCAACACTGTGGTGACGTCCGCGAACACTCGCGCGTCGCGATGTTCGTTGGCGTATGCCAGATTACATCGCTTCACTTCGCCCCGGATGCCCGAGTGGTAAAGCACCTGTCGCCGCGACCGCAAACACGCTTCGATGTCGCGCAGTCCCTCGCGGTACGTCAGTTGCGCGAAAACCATCGTGGCAAAATGATCGTACGCCGAAAGCGCCGGCGTATCGCGCGGCATCGGATAGCGCTCTGCGCATCGGGCGAACTCCTTCACGGCAAGGCCATCGAGAATCTGCGCCAACACCGTGCGTCCATGGTTCATTGGGCCAAACTGGCCCGTCAGACACCGCTGAAAAACCAAATCGAGGACACATCGGGAATCGCCTAACCATGCGCTGCATAACCGCTAACACACTTGACCGGGTCGCTTAATCAGACAGCAGTGCAAACCGCCCTATTGTGAAAACAGCCCGTTTGACGAATGGATGGCCGCCGGGAAGTCCGGAAACAGTGCTAGAATTACCTCTAGACAGTTTCTGCACGATCCGCCGCCTCCGGCTGCGACGGTTTGTCCCTCGGCTGCGCCGGCCAGACGATGCTACGTTTTTCACGACTGCCCATTTCTCTCTCGCTTGCTGCGGCTTTGGCCGCCTTCCCGAATTTCGGCTCGGCCAAGGACATCTATGTCACCGAGGCTGGCGCAGGTGAGGGCTTGTCCGCGCAGGATCCCGCTTCGGTCCGCTGGTTTGACATAGCCTCGAACTGGGGCGCTGGTGCAGGCCAGATCAGTCCCGGAGACACCGTTCACTTGATGGATGCGATCACGCCGATAGGATCGGGGGCCAGTATCAACGTGCTGGCCGGCAGTGGCGCAAGGGCCACCGCGACGATTTCGGGCGGCGTGGTGGTGGGCATCAATCTTACCACTGGCGGATCCGGATATACCACAGCCACGGTCGTTCTCTCGGGCGGCGGCGGATCCGGAGCAATTGCGACCGCCACCGTATCCGCCGGACAATTGACCGGTATCACCGTGAGCAACGGTGGGACGGACTATAGCAGCGCACCCAAGGTGACGATACTCGGCCCAATCACGGGCCTCGCTGGATTGGTGGGCGGGACGGGCTACAACTCCGATACCGTCGTGGAATTCTCCGGAGGCGGCGGGAGCGGCGGCGTGGCCAAGGTCACGGTGAGCGGCGGCCAAGTGACCGCGATTGCCCTGACCAGTGGAGGCAGCTATGCTAACCCGCCCGTCGCAGTCATCATTGGGTGTGGCTTGATCGTCCAAGCGAGCGGCACAGCTGGAAATCCGATCACCCTGCAGTTCGATCCGGGCGCAAATATGACGGCTCCCGTATGGTCCTCGGCCTACGGTGCGATTGACACGAACGCCAAGCAATACATCGTGGTCGACGGCGGCTCCGGACGTATCGGGGGCTATCTCGCTTTGGGGGTGGTGAACGGCGTCATCCAAAATACGGCCAACGGCAGCAGCTTGGCTTACCAGATTCCTTCCGGGTTCGTTCGCATGCCGGATTCGAGCAATGTCACCGTTCGGAATCTTGCACTTTACAATCTGTATGTCCGCACTTCCACCACGGACGAAGCGCCGGCGGCCGGCGCCCATCGGGATTGGTCCGCAATCGCATCGTTCACCAACAGCGGAGGCGCCCGCACCAATGTGTGGGTCGATAATTGCGTCATCCATGACGCATTCTCTGGATTTTATATGGATTACACGGTCGGATGTTCCAACTTTCAATATTCCGATTCGACCGCCTATGCTTGCAACTGGGGGGGCAATTGCGGCGACGACGGTTCCGGAGCCAGCCTCACCGGACTGCAGGTGTACGGTGATTATTTCCACGACTTCACCAATTGGGAGGACCTGCCAACCGACAATTTCCATCACAACGGCTTCTACGGCTGGGCTGTATCCGGCGGCACCCTGACCGGCATCCGCTATTATGACAACGTCGTCGGGCCGAACTTCGGCAGCGCCTCGTCGGGCCTGTTCTGTTCCGGTGCCGTTTCCGACGTTGTCATTTACAATAATATATTCGTCGAGAATTCCGAGGACAAGCCGGCGGACGGCCTCGCTTACTGCTCCCCCGATCGGGACGTCGCCGGCACCTATGCGATCCTGAACAACACCTTCGTCGGCGGCGGCGTCGGAATCGGCGTCAATTTTTATCGCAGTCAGACCGGCTCGTCGGTTGCCCAAACACTGATCGTCCAAAACAACATCTTCTCGGGCTTGGCGACCGCTGTCGCCTTGTTCAATATCGACACCAATGTCTCATTCGATATCGAACACGACATCGATTACAACTTGAACAACGGCCAAGCGTTCTGCAAATCGGCGAGCAACGTCGGCGCCTTCCTGAGCTTGGCGCAATGGCAGGCGCTGGGTTATGATGCGAACAGCCTGACGCAAGACCCCGATCTGAACGCCGATTACTCCCTCGGGACCGCCAGCCCGGCGGTCGACACCGGGCTTGACGAATCCGCCTATTTTGCGACCGCCGCCGACATCATCGGCACTCCACGGCCCCAAGGGGCGGGCTGGGACATCGGCGCGTACGAGCTGATCCAGTCCGGCTCGGCGGCCCAGTCGATCACGTTCGTCTCGATGATTACATCGGTTGTTTACGGCACCGGACCCTTCAGTCTCGCCGCGACCGCAAGTTCCGGTTTAGCGGTTTCCTATTCGAGTTCAAACCCCGCCGTGGCCACTATCAGCGGCAATACCGTCACGATCGTCGGCGCCGGACAGACCACGATCACCGCCAGTCAGGCCGGAAATTCGGCGTTTTCGGCGGCCTCTTCCGTGCAACAGGTTCTGACGGTGGCGCTGGCTGGTCAGGCGATTTCCTTCGGCGCCCTGTCCATCGTGCCCTATGGCAGCGGCCCCATCGAGCTCGCTGCGACCGCTGACTCCGGACTGTCCGTCAGCTACTCGAGCTCGAACCCGAGCGTCGCCACGGTAAGCGGCGACATGCTGACCATCGTCGGCCCGGGGGCCACCGAGATTACCGCAAGCCAGGCCGGAAGTTCGGAATATGCGGCGGCGACCAGCGTCGTCCGGGCCCTCCTCGTCACTTCGCCGAACGACGCCGACGGCTCGAACCAAAGCGGTTCCGGTGATACCGGATCGGGCGGGAGCGGCTCAACGGGAAACACTTCGACCTCCGGCGGCGCAGCAGGTAACAACTCGACCGGCTCCGGTTCAACGGGAAGCGGTTCGACCGGAGCCGCCACCCCCACGTACGCCGGCACCTATTTCGGCACCTTCAGCGACGGCGGTCAATGGGCGCTTTACGTCAGCCAGTCCGCTACTGGCGTGTTCATTGCATATGAGGGAGGACAGGCGCTCGTCGAGAACGTGAACGTCGATTCGGGTGGATCGTTCGAGATCTCGAACCTGGTATCAGCGCAATCCACGGGCGGCCGGCAGCCCGACGCGGTTTCGTCGACGGTGTCCGGCCGAATCGATGGCGCATCGGTAACCGGCTCCGGCGAATCCGTATCGCTGGCGGGGACCCAGGATAGTACCGTGACACTTGCCGCGTTCAGCGGTTTGTATACCGGCTCGGCGCTTGCCGGGGCGAACGGTACGATATCAGCAGTCGTCGGCGGCGACGGAAGAGCCTTCGTGGTGATCGAATCCGGGTCCTCCTCGGACGCCGCAAGCGGCACCCTCAATAGTTCGGGGAACTTGACCGTATCGACTCTGGCAGGCAACACTCTCGCTTTCGCCGTAACTGCCGTGGGGCGGATCACGGCTAGCTTGACTCCCGGCGCCTCGACGACCGTGGTTCGATTTGCCGGGTTGGCCAGTTCCACGCCTTCGACCACGCGGTTGATCAATTTATCCGCGCGGGCGTATGTGGGGCTCGGCTCGGATTCTCTGGTCGCCGGTTTCGTCGTCCAAGGCGGCACGAAATCCATACTGGTTCGCGCCGACGGCCCCGAGTTGGCGAGTTATGGCGTGGCGGACACGCTCCAGGACCCGGAGCTTTCGCTGTTCAGCGGCACCGCCACAATCGATTCGAATGAGGGTTGGGGCGGAACCGCGGCGCTTGCGGCCTTGTTCGCACAGGTTAAGGCCTTTCCCCTTCCCGCGAAGTCCGCAGACGACGCCCTCGCCACCAGCGTGTCCGCAGGCTCCTATACCGCACAGATCGTCGGATCCAGCGGCGACAGTGGGGTGGCGCTGGCCGAGGTGTACGACGCGGACACCGGTTCTCTCCCCGCCGGGCGACTCGCCAACCTGTCCGCGCGGGCATGGGTAGGAACCGGTGGTCAAAACCTTACGGCTGGCTTCGTCATCTCCGGCAATGGCCCGGAGCAGGTTTTGATCCGAGGCGTCGGGCCGACACTGACGAATTTCGGCGTGATCGATCCACTTTCGGCGCCTCAACTGCAGCTCTTTGATTCCAATGGGAATCAGTTGACCTCCAATTCGGGATGGGGCGGATCCGCCGCCTTGAGCAACGTCTTTTCCGAAGTCGGTGCGTTCAGCTTGCCGTCAAACTCGCAAGATGCAGCGCTCCTCGTAACCCTCGCTCCCGGTTCGTACACAGCCGTAGTCACGGGCGCAAATGGCGCCACTGGCATCGCCTTGATCGAGATCTACGAAGTCCCCTGAGCGCAGGACCGCTCGGGGCAGCCGCGCGGAGGGATGCGGTGTAACCGCTGCCGCGAAGGTCTTCCTGTTCCCTTGAAATTCCGATTGATGACGCGGCGGACTGTGCCGTGCCCGACCCTGCTCGGTTGGATACTGTTATTTGCGGTCCTCGTGTTCCCGCCAACTTTCTGGTGCTTTCGCGGGGAAGTAATCCTCTCATCCACCCACCGAATCCCCGCCGAAGTCCTGATTCTGGAAGCCTGGACCGAACAGGATGGAGCCCGAGCCGCAGCCGCTGAATTTCATTGCGTTGGAAGCCACTATCGCTACTTGGTCGTAGCCGGCAGTCTGACCGGTGAACCCTGGATGAAACGCCGATGGAGCACGGTCGATATCGCCGCTGCTGAACTTGACCGATGTGGCATACCCGCCGACCGGTTGATCTTAGCGCCGGTGCGGGATGTGCGTCGGGACCGCACCTACATGACCGCGCTGGCGGCCCGGGAAGCTCTGGCGGAAAAGGGCATCGCGCCGCGAGCGATCGATGTCTTCACTCGCGGTGCCCATGCGTGCCGCAGCCGCATGGTCTTCGAGAAGGTGTTTGCAGGCCGCGCAAATGTCGGCGTCATCTCCTGGCAGCCGAAGGGGTATGAGGACGGACCGTGGTGGGATTCGAGCGAGCGAACTCAGGATCTGATCAAGGAGACCCTCGGATGCCTTTATGAGATAGTTCGGGGACGCGGCCCAAGGGATGTGGGCGGGCCGCCCGCATTGGACTTTTCGATACATACCGGAGCTTAATTCGTAAATCCCATCGATGAATATCGCAGTGATCGGCCAAGGCTACGTCGGCCTCCCACTTTCCCTTCAATTCGCCCGATCCGGGGCCAGGGTCCTCGGATTGGATCTCGACGAGAAAAAGGTCGAATCCCTAAACCGAGGCGCCAGCTACATTCGCCATATCGAATCGGCGTCGATTGCGGAGCAGATCAAGGCCGGGCGGTATTCGGCTTCCGCCGACTTCCGGCGGATCGCAGAAGTCGATGCGGTCGTCATCTGCGTCCCGACGCCGCTCAACAAGAACCGGGAGCCTGATATATCGTATATCGTCGACACCGGCCGGGCGATCGCCCCCCATCTGAAAAAGGGAACCGTCGTCGTCCTGGAGTCCACAACCTACCCGGGAACGACGGACGAGGATTTGAGGAAGGTCATCGAGGATCACTGCCACCTCAAGGCGGGCGTCGATTTTCACCTCGCGTTCTCGCCAGAACGTGAGGATCCAGGCAACCCCCAGAGCGTCGTTTCGAGCATTCCAAAAATCGTCGGTGGATTCACGCCGGCGTGTTTGAAGCGGGCCATCGAGGTCTATTCACCCGCAATCGAGACTCTAGTGCCCGTGTCCTCCTGCCGTGTCGCCGAGGCTGCGAAACTGCTGGAGAACACCTTCCGCAGCGTGAACATTGCGCTCGTTAACGAACTTAAGGTGGTTTACGGCGCGATGGGCATAGACGTTTGGGAGGTCATCAACGCGGCCAAGACGAAACCCTTTGGGTTTATGGCGTTTTATCCGGGGCCGGGATTGGGCGGCCATTGTATCCCGATCGACCCATTTTACCTGACGTGGAAAGCGAGGGAATACGGCCAGCACACCCGTTTTATCGAATTGGCTGGCGAAATCAACACCGCCATGCCCCAACACGTCATCCTCCGCACGTCGGAAGCGCTCAACGCATGGAAAAAGGCCATCAATGGCAGCCGGATTCTCCTGCTTGGCCTCGCGTACAAGCCAAACGTGGACGACGACCGGGAATCCCCCAGTTATGTCCTCATGGACCTGCTCAAGAAACGCGGAGCGGAGGTTTGCTACCATGACCCCTACGTCCCCGTCATCAAGCCCACGCGCGAACACCCGCACTGGGCAGGCACCCGCTCCGTCGCTTGGGACCGGGCAACGGTCGCAGCTTTTGACGCCGTAATCGTCGCCACGAATCATCGTGCCGTCAATTATGGCGAGTTAGCGGCTTGGGCTACCTGCATCGTCGATACGCGCAACGCGATGGCTGGGGTTGCCGCACAAGAGGGACAGGTCTGGAAAGCCTAAAGCCGCCCCGCGGGAATATACAGTCAACGTGTCCGCCCATTGGGACCGGCGGGGCGACGGCACCCAATCACAGTCATTCGGAGCGAGCGAATTCGCCATTTTTCACCGGCGAATGCCGTCAAGCGGCCGGAACCTTGCAGGATCCCTCACGGCCGGCGACAGCATGCCGTTGGCACTCACTCCGTCGTCGCGTCATCTGGACGCAATGGGTCTCTCAGCCACGCAAGCGCGTCCTATTCCGTGAGTTTTGAGTCTCGCTTTGATGCCCCCGGCTGCTTTCGTCATATAACTGAGCATCCGGTTTCCACCAAGATCGCTTCACTGCATGACTAAGATCCCTGCCAGCCTAGTTGCCGCCGCCATTCTGGCCGTCGCCGGGGTGGCCAACACCTTGGCTCAGTCGGTGCTTCCGTCCGAACCACCGGAGGCTCCCATTCCGCAGGCCGTGCTTCAAGCCGAAGCGGCGAATCAGGCGCCCCCGCCGGAATTCGTGCCGCCGCCGACACCGTTCCAGTTCGGTCCGATTGTGCTGCGCCCTCATCTCTCGTACAGCTACCTCAACGAAAACGGCTTGCCTGATCAGGCGGGCACCCGCGCAGGCACCGTGCTTCAGAGGTTCGCCCCCGGGCTATTGGCCGATCTCGGGCCCAATTGGAGCCTGAATTACACGCCCACCTGGATGGATTATTCGAACGCGGACTTTCATGGGGGGGTCGATCAAATCGGGAACTTGGCCGGCGCCTATAATCCGTCGACCTGGCAGTTCCAGCTGAGCCAGTCCTACTCCAATACGTCGGATCCGGAAATCGAAACCGGCCGTCAGACCGAGGAAAGTTCCTACGGAACGGTCGTCTCCGCCGACGACAGCTTGAGCGATCGCCTTGCAATCCAGACTAGCCTCCAGCAGCAGATCTCCAGTGCGAACGTGCAATATCCCGAAAGCCGCAATTGGTCCACTCAAGACGGAATCCGATTGAATCTTTCGCCGCTGTCGACCCTGTCCCTCAGCGGCCAGGGCGGATATTTCGAGGTGTCCGGATCCATGGATGGCTATAACTTCTCCCCGGTCGCGGGTTGGACGGTTCAATCCGCAGACCGGAAGTGGGCGCTCGATCTGAGCGGCGGGGTTCAGGACCAAGTGTTCTACCAGCACCGCCGATCGGTCAATCAAACCAGCCCGAATGTCCATCTTTCGGTGGACGCTCGGCCGATCACCTCCACGCACGTGCAGATTCTGGCGGGCGAAAACGAGTCATTTTCCGGCCTGACCGCGCAAGCTACACGCAATAAGGACTGGGGGGCGGATTGGGATCAGCGTCTTTTCACGCATTTCGACCTCAATGTCGGCGCCAATCGATCCGAGATCGACTATGAGTCGATTTCCAGCGCGGGCTCCGCCTACCCCTCCCGCAGCGATCAGGTGAATTCGATCCATGCGAACTTCGGGGTGATCGGCCTGTTGAAACGCGGTTCGATCACGCTCATCTACCAGACCAGCCATGACGCCTCGAGCGTGAGACAGTACAGTTTTTCCAGCCGCGAACTCGGACTCCAAGTCGGCTACAGCTATTGATCACCGCGCCGGACATGGCTTCGGGTAACATCGGCGCCCGCTTTGGGCGGCGCATCGCCGGCCACGGCGGCGGGTCGTAATGATGAACCAGGACCCTCAATCCCCTTCGCGTCAGCTTCGAGCTTTTGGTATCGCCGCCGCCGTTCTTCTCGTCGGCTTCGGCGACGTGTTCCGCAGGCTCGCGCACTTCGCCCTGCACAGCGAGTTCAACTCGTACCTTGCCGTGGTTCCGTTGATCGCGCTGGGGAT
>JBOHXF010000003.1:0-2240 GCA_050737455.1 Opitutaceae bacterium
CGAAACCCAGAATATGCTGCGCCACGCGCGATCCTTGAAGGCGAGCAGCCGGGCGGCGTCGCCCAGTTTCGCCACGTCCTCCACCCGGATGCTGAAATACATCCCGATCCCCGCCGCGGCGACGAGACCCAGGGTAAGCAGCCATTGGAAGATGCCCGTTCCCTTGCCGCGGCTGCTTGCGCCAAGGCATTCGGCGAGGTAAAGCGGCACGACGACGCCGATGAAACCCCCGCTGACGCCCTGGAGCAGCCGGCCCAGCACAAGGCTCTCGTAGCCCTGCGACAGGGCAATCAGTGGGATGCTGGCGACGAACGCGATTCCGCTCAGGGCCATGAGGGCCCGCCGCCCGATCGCGTCCGCCGCGAGCCCGGCGAAGAGGGTGGAAAATACGCTGCCGAGCAGGACGGCGGCGACGACGAATGAGAGCTGGCCGGAGCTGAAATGAGAGGTCGCCTCCAGATAGGGGAGGGCTCCGGCGATGATCCCGACATCAATGCCGTAGAGCAATCCGCCCAGACCGGCGACGAATAGGAGAAAACGATTATAGGTCCGAAGGGAGCGGGGCATGGGGCTGGGCATGGAGAAAGGAGGCGTCCTGAGCCGCGGCAAGAACGAGCGCCCGAACCGCCCCGACGATCGCGCCGATCTGGACAGCGTCGTGGGGCTCCTCGTCACGGCCGAGCCGGAGAAGAGACGCGGCGCGCCAGCCGCTGGGCGTCGCCCGGCCGGCGAGGATGCCCAGCGCCTCCAGCCCGACGCTGGAGGCATCGGCCCACTGTACGGCGAGGGGGGCCGCCGGAGCGAGGCCGGGAAGGCGAGGGGCCAGGCCGCCGATCGCGGCTCCCGCGGCCCGCCAGGCGAGCAAGGTCGCGCGCAGACGCCGGGCGGCAGTCTCCGTGCGGTCTCCCGGCGAGGCCAGGAAGCGCGCCGCATCGCGGACGAATCCAAGCCGCGCGGGGCAGTCCGGGCGCGCGGCGTCCGCGAGCCCGATGAGGGGCGTCCACTGATCGAAGTCCGGCTGCTGCCGGCCCCGCTCGTATCCGGTGACCGGCTCGATCGCATCGATCAGCGCCACCAGCGCGGCGCGCGCGGCCGGATTGCGCTCGCCGCCGAGCAGCCGGTCGATCAGAGGAGGCCGGTAGCGCAGATGGCGCATGCCGATTTCGTCGAGGCGGCGGCTCACGCATGCCAGCCGCCGGTACATATCCGCTTCGTTCCGCACGCCGGCCGGCGACCAGAGCCGCTCGGCGATCGCCGCGGTCCGCGGCCAAATGCGGGAGTCGATCGTGTCCGGGGTGACCCATTCGCTCCACATGGTCGCCTCGCCGCCGAGAACGTGCGCGCGTTCCGCGGGCGCGAGGTCCGCCGGCGCGGGATCGGTCGCGTAATAGTCGGCGGCCGGAAAGCAGAGATCGATATAGACCCCGTGGGCCAGGATGCCGTCGTAACCGAGCCGAGCGGCTCCGGCGAGCGCATCCGGGCCCCGCCACGACTCGATGACGGCGCTCTGCTCCAATTTCGGATCGAGGATCTCGTCCCAGCCGACCATGCGCTTGCCGAGCCCATCAAGGATGCCCTGAAGGCGCCGCGCGAAATAGACCTGCAGGCCGGCGTTGTCCTTCAGGCGGCGGCGCCGGATGAACGCCTCGATCCGAGGATTGGCGCTCCACTGGGCGCCATTGTTCTCGTCCCCGCCGACATGGAAGCACCGGTCGGGAAAAAGAGCGGCCATCTCCCGGAAAACCTCCCCGATGAGCCGATAGGTTGCCGGATTCGTAGGGTCGAAGACCGGGTCGAAAACGCCCCAGTGGCGCTCGATGCGGTACGGGCCTGGAGCGCACGCGAGTTCGGGATGGGACACGAGCCAACTGGTGGCATGACCGGGGAGATCGAATTCCGGCACGACCCGGATGCACCGGTCGGCCGCGTACGCGATGAGATCGCGCAATTGCGCCTGCGTGTAGGCATGGCCGTCCGATCCCCGCCCCGAGAGCTCGGGATGGCCTTCCACCTCGATCCGGAATCCCTGATCGTCGGAAAGGTGCAGGTGGAGCACGTTGAGTTTCACGAGCGCCATCCCATCGAGCTCGCGCCGAATGACCTCCGGAGGCATCCAGTGACGGCACACGTCGAGCATCAGGCCGCGCCAGGGGAAGCGCGGCCGGTCGCGAATGGAGGCGCCGGGCAGGAACCATCCGTTCGCGTCCTCGGCAATAAGCTGCTGGGCGGTGGCCAAACCC
>JBOHXF010000004.1:0-3355 GCA_050737455.1 Opitutaceae bacterium
GCTCTCTGTGAAGGTATACTCGTTGCCCAGATTATTGACCGTCATGAACGCGTCCCAAGTGCGATTGAAGCGATAGTCGCCGCTCAGAGTCGCGATCGTGCGGTGGTTCGTCATCACCGCGCCGTTCGTGCCGAAGGTGTTGCCGGAATACAGATAAGCGCCCCGGTAGTTGAAGAAAAGCCGGGCCTGGACCGGGCCGTGCACGTAGGAGATGCCATAGTTGGCAGTGAACGGCGTGAAGCCAGCGAGATTCTCGTAAGTTACCTTCCCGCCGTAGTTTCCCTGGGTTTCGAGAAAGGTCATGTTGCCGTACAGCCCGATGCCTGCAAGAAGGCCAGGCAGTTTCGAAAACTGCTGCTGATAGGCGAAATAGCAGCCCCGGAAGCGCGCGGTGCCGAAGTTCACATAGGAGTCCACGGTGTAGCCCGGGTACGTGCTGCCGAATTCCGCGTCGATATTGGGGATGAGGCCCGAGCCGACGTATGTCGTTTCGGCCGCGATGTAGTTTTTGATCTGCTTCACGAAGATCCCGGCCTCGAACTGGCCGATCGGCGGGAGATATTGCGCGATGTTGAGCTCCCAGTTCTGCGAGGTGTAGGGCACGAGGGCGGGATTGTTGATTGCGATCGTCTGCGTGCTGACATCCACGCTCTCGCCGGGCAGGATATCCTGCACCGGCGGCCGGGTGACCGTGATATTGTAGCTGCCCTTGATCAGCGTGTTCACGAAAGGCTTGTACGTGAGGAACACGCCGGGCAGGACATTGTTGTAGCCCGCCGTGTCGGTGCCGATGGGACCGAACTCCGCGTCCGCCAGGGCCACGTTCTGCGCGGCGCTCAGCGCGGTATTGGCCGATCCCGGGTTCTTGTCGTTCTGCTGGCCCTCCACGACCGTATGCTCGAAGCGCACACCGCCCAGGAGGTTGAGCGGGCCGAAGGTGGCGCTGCCTTCGACGTATCCGTCCGTCAAGTCCTCCTGGTAGCGCGCCGTGTCCGTCCGGCTGAGGTTTTCGTTGCTGAACGCCTGAGCGGGGCTGGTGCTGAAGTAGCCCAGGGACGCGAGATCGTTCGGCGCGCCGTTGCCCGGCATATTGAGGAACGGATAGGGGCCGGAGCCGTGGATCGCGTACTCGTCGCCCAGCCAAGGGGTGATCCCCTCGTTGGTGGGGCCGCTGTAGATGTCCCGCACGTCCTCGTCCTCGTAGGCCCGGCGGGTCTCGTTGCTGTACTTGAGTCCGGCCTTGATGAAGCTGGCGAACGAAGTGGGCAGATGCTGGGTGTAATCGAGCCGGGCTTCCGCCAGGGCGTCGGGCGCGTTCCAGCTCGGGAAGCTCACGTACTCGTAGGGGATGTAGCTCGCCGGGTCGCTGTACGATGGACCGGAGGTCTGGGTGAAGTTCGGGGTGTACTCGCCGGCGCCGATCCGGTCCAGATGGAAGCCCGTGCCCTTGTCCTGCGCGATGATGTAATTGTAGGACGGGTAATCGACATTGGCCTGGGAATACGCCAGGTTGACGTCCAGCGAGCCGCTGCCGTCGAAGGTCGACAGCAGCAGTTCGGGATTGATCGAATAGTTGATGGATTTCTTGGTGAACTCCGACGCGTAGGACCGCGCGTAGGCCGCCGTCGGCAGGGTCTGCTCGTCGTAGGGCGTCGAGCCCGGCTCGAACGAGGACATGCTGTTGGACACGAAAATCCACTCGCGCTGGTACTGCTGGTCGTAAACCTGGTCGTTATAGGTCGTCCGCAGGCTGAACGAGGAAGCCGGGCCGAGCTTGTAGTCGATGTCGAAGCCCCCGGAGTCCATGCTGGGGTGGATGTAGTGGATGTAACCGGCGCCGTACGCGGTCTGCATCGGAAGCTTGAAGGTGTTGCCGCCCACACCGGGAAAGAGCATGCCGCTCGCGGGCGATTCCGTGCCGACGGCCCCCAGCTCGGTCTGGGTCGTCGCGGCCTGGGAATTCTCGTTCAAGTTGACTTCGATCCCCAGATTGTCATGGCCGCCGAACACGCTGTAGGTGTGATTGTACAACAAGTCGAAGTCGAGGTGTCCGGGATTCACGTAGGCGGGCAGGCCGCTGGTTTCCGTGTCGATCCAGTTCGTCGCCAAGGTCAGCTGCATCTGGTTCGGCACGTCGAACACCCGCTTGGTGATGAAATTGATGGCGCCGCCGATCTGATCGCCGTCCATGTCCGGCGTCGGTTCCAGCAGAAGCTGCACTTCCTGAAGCTGGGAGGTGTTGTATTGCTCGATCTGGATATTGCGTCCGGCCGAGGTGCCCTGCGAGGACGCCATCATGTCGCCGTCGATCATGATGTTCGCGAAATTCGGCGGCATGCCGCGCACATAGATGGTCCGGACGGTCGAGCCCGTGATGTCGGCCGAAATCTCGGGCAGCCGCATGAGCAGCTCGCCCGGGTTCGGCGAGGGCACGCCGAACGCGTCGGTGGAGGTGATCTCCGAGAGGTTCGGCAGGGCGCGCTCTTCCTGCAGCGCCTGGGCGTCCGCCTCGCGCAGGGTGTGGACCGTGAATTTTTGCATCCGGTACACCGCGGAGGTGAGCCGCACGTCGATGGACGTCATCACGTCCGCCGTCACGTTCACCGGAACCTCGGCCGTGGTGAGACCCGTATACTGGACTTCGAGCGAATGCGGTCCGGCCGGCGCGACCAGGGTGAAGGTCCCGTCGTCGCCCGTGTACGCCACCGCGCCCGTCCCCGGGACGGTGACCATGGCGCCGATCAGCGCGTCGCCGGTGGCCTGGTTCGATACACGGCCGACGATCGTGCCCGTCCCGGCCGAGGCGGCTGACAGCCCGCCCGCCAGCACGGCGGACACGAAGGCAAACAGCACGGTGAGTTTGAGCGCCTTGGCCAGCATTGCGCCGGGGCGGAGGGGGAGGTCGTGGTGCCTGAGGTTCATGGGAGGATGACTGAGGGGGTTTCGAGTCGGATCCGAGCCGCTACGAGCGCCACGGAACGCGCCGCGAGATGGGTAACTGATCGGTTACATCCGATGCATTGTCCGGAGGCAAGGATTTTTTGCCAATTTCCGTGATATTGCGTAACTTATTGGTTACCCGTGTCGCGCGACCGGTGCCGGTGGCCCGCCGCGGCGGATTCGCCCCGCCGATGCATTCTCCGCCGGACTCGCGCCCGTCCTCCTGCAGCCGCCCGAAGGCGGGCCTTCGCTCGGATCCGGCGGACCGAGGATCCGGTCGAATCCGCCCCGCACGGGCGGTGACGGTCGCACCGCCGTCTCCGAATTAGGCTTGCCTGGGCCCATATTAGTAACTACATGGTTATCCATGCCGCAATTTGGTTCCGCCACTCGTGCCGGGGATCGGGGCTCCTCC
>JBOHXF010000005.1:0-5523 GCA_050737455.1 Opitutaceae bacterium
TGAGCAGTGTGAGGGAGAACGGCAGGTAATCGCGCTTCGCCCGCAGGACGATCCGCCAGGTTCGCCCGCGGTAGGCAAAGGTCTGCGGCTCGGCGAACATCGTCGAGACGAGCCAGACGCCGAGCGAGCCGTCGGGCGCGACCAGCTCGACGTAACCCGCCGGCCAATTGGCCTCGTTGTCCTTGGTCGTCACCGGCGCCGGCTCCACGGCCACGTCGGCGCCCAATCCCGCCGTCGCGACGCTCGGCGCGGCCTCGAGGCCCGAGCTGCGCATCCGCAGGACGGCGTTCGGAAAGTAGGCGATCGGCTTCACAAGGAACGGCAGCCGGGGGTGCTGCACCGTCCGCCCGGCCGCCAGGAAGGATGACGGGATCGCGACGACGTCGTCGTAAGCCGGGTTCGTGGTATCGATCAGCGCCAATTCGACATCGCGAAAACTTTCGGAGTACCGGCGGGTCGCTCCGACATCGAGGCGCATCTGGCCGTCGCGCTGCAGGAGCCCGGAGACCCCCTGCCCCACCAGCAGGAGGATCAACCCGAGATGAGTGAGCCAGATGCCGGCCTTTTTCATCGAGAACCGGAACCGTTGGACGTGCGCGGCGATCAAGTTGACGAGGAGCATCCCTCCCAGCAGATAGCCTCCCGGGAAGATCGGAAGTTTCAGGCCGGTTCCCGGAATCCGGTCCCACACGAGGAACGAATGGAAATACTTCACCTGAACGCCCCAGACCCCCAGGTTCACTTGGTCAAGCGTCGCCGCGAATATCAGCAGAATCGACAGCGCCAGCAGGACGATCGTCAGGCGCAGGGAGCTGAAGGCCTCTATCGCCGATCGGACGGGGGTTCGGCGGTTCATGGCGGGCCCACTATGGCCGAGCCCGCGCGGCTCGGCTCCGCGCCGGTTGGCGGCAATGCCGCATATGTTGCCGTCCCCGCGCCGATGGGCCGGCGGGCCCGAAACATCGAACGGACCCGCCAACCATGCATTGGCGGTCGGAAAACCCCACCGCCTCCGGTGCGCCAATCCTTCAGAACTTGTGCTCCACCTTCGCGTAAAACAGGCTGCCGCTGTAGTCGTTCAGCCCGCCGACGGTGCTGTCCCGATAGACGGCGTAGGTGTACTTGACGGTGTAGATCAGGCGCTGGGTCTGTTTTCTTACCCAGGTCAGCGAAGCCGTGTTCACCCGCTCGCCCGCTCCGTAGGGGAGCGTGGTCGCTGCGTTGTCGACGGAGTTGCCGAAGGCTTCGTACCCGGTGTAGTCGAAATCGAGGTCGTCGAGCTTGTCGAGCGCGTATCCCGCGTCGGCCGTCCCGGACAGGTAGTTGCTGTCGCCGTTCGCCAGGAGAATCGGGGAGGCGTCCGTGGCGGGGGTCTTGAGCTGATTGTAGGCGACGCTGACATCCGCGGTGACATACAATCGAGGCAGGGGATCGGTCGTGACGGCCTCGCTGACGATGTTCGCCGTAGCGATTCCGCTGTCGACCGCCGCCAGCCCGGTCATGGCGTCGCGGATGACCGAGCGCTGGAGATCGTACCGCGTTGTAAAGCTGAGCAGGGGCACCGGCCGCCACGTGAACCGGGCGTTGAGGTCCGTCGTCGCGACGGTTTCGTCGGTGATGAACTGCGGATACCCGGTCGGGGTGAGATTGACGATCCCGGCGTAGGTGTCGGCGACCTGGCGCCAATAACCCTCGATCGAGAAGGTCAGCCCCGGCCGCGCATACCAGTTGACCATGGCGGAATATTTCCCGCTATGCTGATTGTAGTCCGTATCGTTGTCGCTCGAAGCGATGCCCGTGTCGAGGTCCACGCCATCCTGCACGAGGTTCCCCGTGCCCTGGTCCCAGTCCCCGCGCAGGCTGATCGTTCCGTTGGCCCATCCGGTGTAAAGCGCCTCGAACTCCTCCGAGGAATCGAGCCAGTGCTCCCGGCTTTGGCCGGATGAATCGGTCAACGCGACGGGCGACGATGCGGTGGCGACGTTCGTGGCGTCCCAGTCGCTGATGCCCGAATCCTGCGTGTCCTGGAACCGGAACGCGGCGGTTGTCTGCCAGGCCGGCGCGGGCCGGTAATCCAGGTTGATATTGCCCTCGTACTGCCGCATCTCGGCTCCGCCGGTCAGGTCGAGATACCCCTCGTCGTGGGCCTGGCGGGCGGCGTAGGTCGGGGAAAACGCCGCGTCGAAGGTCGAGCCGTAGATCGCGCTCCCGCTGAGATTGGTGTCGAGCGTCTGCGCCAAGGCGCCGGTCGAGAAGGTGAGCCGGGGGCCGAAATCGCGCTCGTAGCTGCCCGATCCGGTGAACGCGTCCGTCGTCGTCCCGGTCGTGGTCGTCAGATCCCGCTGGAGCGCCGTGCCCGGCTGGCGGTCCGCGAGCCAGGCGTCGTTCAGGCTGTCGTGCTCGTACCGCCCCTCGACGATCCAACGCTGGGCGTCGGTCGTCTGCGAGAGCTTCAAGGCGAGGAGGTGGATGTGCTCGTCGAGCTGGAGCACGCTCGGCACGATGCTGCGCGTGCCGTACACCGGGACGTTGATGTCGCCCCATTCCGTCGAATCGACGTCGCCCTGGCGGAGAAATAAATCGTAGCGCAGATCGAAGCCGATCGTCGCCGGCGGAGCATAGGTCAGGTCGATCCAGGCGTGACCGCGGTCGACCGCAAGAACCGATCCGTCCACCGGCAGCCAAGTCGCAGTGGGTTGGAAATAACCGCCCGTGGCGTCATACCATACCCGATAGGTCTGGAAGCCCGCGTCGATCCTCCAGGTGTCCGATTTTGACCAGATGAGACGGAACAGGTAATCGTGGCCTCCGGGCATCGCCCGGCCCGTGAACGCGAGGCTCGAATCGTCCCCCAGGTCCTGGTCGATTTCGAGATCCTCGATCCCGCCAAAGCCGTCCGCCTGGCGCTGCAGCAGCTGGCCGAAATTCCCGCGGTTGCCGGACACCGAGGCGGCGCCGCCGGCAACGGCCAGCGTGCCGGTGAAGGACGCCGCGGGGTCGGACGCGGCGGCCTGCCCGAAGGCCAGCGCCGGGAGAAAGGCTCCTCCGATCAAGGCGCAAAAACGGGAAGTTTTCATGGGATCAGTACCGCAGATGGGCGTCGACGTTCGAGCCGTGGATGGCCTCGTGGCAGCCGGCGGACCAGCAGGTCCCGCGGTTCAAATAGGAGCTGTGGTCCACGTTGCCGATGAGAATCCTCCCGCTCGCGGTTTGCGCCTGGTAATGGCATTGCAGGCAAAGCGTGGCGTTCCGGGCGATCAGCATCTTGTCGTTCGTCGTGCCGTGGGGATTGTGGCAGGTCGTGCAGCCCTCGCGGACGGCCGGGTGGTCGAAGACGAAGGGGCCCCGTTGGAGGATGTGACAGCGCAGGCAGGTATCGTTCGCCGAGGCGAGGCTGGAAGCGCTGCGGCCGAGCACGACGTCGCCCCGATGCGGATCGTGGCAATCGACGCAGGAGACTTTCCCGGCGAGCACGGGATGCGAATGCGGCAGCGAAAATTCTCCGCGCTTGTCGAGGTGGCACTGAAAGCAGACCTCCGGCGAATTGCGCGGATTGACGATCGTATGGGGTGCCCCGTAGGAATCGACGTGGGCGCTGCCGGGGCCGTGGCAGGACTCGCAGCCGATGTTCAGGTCGTTCGAGCCTCGCGCGATGAGCTTCGCGTGGGTGGCGGTCAGAAAGGAATGCACCGTGGCCGCGTGACACTGGACGCACGCCTGCGAACCGACGTAATGGGCTCCCGCGATCGCGGGAGGGGCCACGATCGTGCGTTCGCCCGAAATGCACGAGACGAGCAGGATTCCGCACCCGGCAAGACTCGCGACGAGGAGCGCGTTTCTAGTCCGATGAGGGCGGCTTTTCATAAGGTGAAGCAGGCTTGGGCGATGGGCCCATCATCGCACCGCCGGCAATTCGGCTCTCCGCGGGAATTGGCGGGAAAGGCGCGCATCTTGGTCACACCGTCCGTGAATGACGGTTCGGGCTAGCGCCCGCGCCGGCGCAGTACCAGCAAAGCGACTGCCAGAACGGCAGATGAAAGTAGAGCGAGAGGGGCCCGGCGCCGGGCCCGTTGTCCTCCACGATCGCCCGGCGGAGCGCCTTCCGGTCGACCTTCTCCCGAAATTTCGTGGCCGGCGGATAGGACGTGTGACGCGGCCCCGGAATCGAGCACCGGTGGATGAGTCCGAGATCGAGCGCGGCGAGAGCGGCTTCGAGGGTGGCGGAGTTCATGTCAGTTCTCCTGGTTCTTGCCGTTGTGGCAATCGCTGCACAGCAGCCCAAGGCCTTCAATATCCGCCGAAGGGTGCTGGAAGGGCACGCCTTCCGGAGCGAGCTTGGCGAGCTGGGCGCCGCTGCCTTGGGCCATGAGGGTATGGCAGGTGTCGCAGTCCGTGGCGGGCATCCGCCTCGTCCCGTCCTGCGCCACGTGCTTGCCGTCGTGGCAGCGAAAGCAGCCGGCGGAATCGAGATGCCCGAGGTCGTCCGGGTACTTGCTCCAGTCGGCGTTCATCCTTGGGAAGAAATTGCGGCGATAGATGGCCTGCACGGCGGCGACGGTGCCATCGAGCCGCCGGGCCTTCGGATACCGCCGGCGGAGCGCGTCCGCAAGGGCCTGGCAGGCGCCCGCCTGCGTCGCGTACTTCCGGGTCAGAAGATCCACCGCCGTCCGCTTGATCGCCGGCAGGGACGCGTCGATGCGGCCCAGGTACATCGCCTCGTCGACCGCGTCGTCCGGCGTCTGAAACCGGTGCGCCGGCCGGTTGTGGCAGTCCATGCAGTCCATCCGCCGGATCTTCGCCGGGTCAGGTTCTCCCTTGAAACCGGCCGTGCGGTAGACCGTGACCCGCCCGTCGGCGGTCGTGACCCGGATCCACGGAATGACCTGGCGGCGCTGGTCGCTCGCGAAGTATTCCACCTTGTTCGACAGCAACATGTGCCAGTGAATACCTCCCACCGGGCCGTTTTCGGAGCTCCCCCCGCCGACATGCATGAGCAGGCGCACGGTATAGGGCGTGTTGGCGTTGTCCGAAAGATAGTGGTGGAACGTCCGCTCGACGTCTCCCGAGTATTTCTCCGGCCAGTGGCAGCGCTCGCAGGTGTCGCGCGCCGGACGGAGATTTTGCAACGGAGTCGGGATCGGGCGGTCGTAATTGTTCAGGAGCACCGCGTAAAGCTGGTGGATCCCGCTGATCTTCGTCTTGACGAACCAAGTGGCGCCGGACCCGATATGACATTCGGCGCACGCCACCCGGGCGTGGTCGTCGGTTTGGTAGGCCACGAACTCCGGCTGCATCACGGTGTGGCAGACCTGGCCGCAGAACTGGACCGATTCGGTGTAATTGTAGGTCTGATAGCTGCCGATCGCGGTCAGCAGGAGAAAGCCGAGCGTCCCGACGCCGAACCAGAGGAGCGTCCGGCGATCGGCCGGTCGGGATAGGTCAATCGTCATCCGCCGCGGCCCGGCGGCGGGCCGGGAGACCCGCCGCCGCCGCTCGTGCCAGGCGCCGCCGAGCGCCAGGAGG
>JBOHXF010000006.1:0-10696 GCA_050737455.1 Opitutaceae bacterium
CGGATGTCCCGGTTGCGCCCGCCGGCCCCGGCGCCTCGGCCAAGATCCTGTCCTACCGGCTGACAACCGGCGACGTCATTTCCGTCCAGGTTTTCGGCGAAAAGCTGGGCATCCGGGACCGCATCGACGCGCGCGGCAACATCAATTGCGCGCTCATCGGGCCGGTCTACGTCTACGACGACACCTTGGAACAGGCCGAGCAGGCCATCGCCACTGCTTATCAGGTACAGCGCATCCTCCGCCATCCGCGGGTCACGGTGATGGTCGAGGAATACGCCGAGCGCGCCGTTTCCGTGCAGGGTTCCGTCAGGGAGCCGCGCCGCTATCCGCTCCCTCCGGAAACGGCCGTCACGCTGGTCGACATCATCGAGCGCGCCGGCGGCTTCACGGATGTGGCTCACGGGACCGACGTCAAAGTGACGCGCATCCTTCCCAACGGCACGACCCGGGTTTGGGACCACCTGGACGTGGAGGATTTCCTCAAGGGCAAACTCAAAGACAAGAAGAAGATCGAGCAGGTGCAGCTCATCCTGGAGCCCGGCGACGTGGTCTACGTCCCCGAGCGGATCATCTGAGCGATGGCCGAGTCCCTCCAACCGCATCCGCCGCCCCCCGCGGGCATCCGCGAGGACGAGGACGCCGTTCAGCGGCGGACCCTGCGCGACTATTACATCATCCTCCGGGAACGGCTCTGGGTCGCCCTGCCGCTGGCGCTGATCGTCGGGCTCGGCTTTTTCTACTGGAAGTCCCGTGCAACCCCCTTGTACCAGGCATCGGCCACGCTGCAGTTCGAACGGCCCGAGACCGTCCTCGCGAACGTGCAAAGCGTCACGGACCAGACGGTCCGCTCGAAGGTGGACATTCTGACCTATCTTGAGATCCTGCGCAGCGACCGGCTGTTCGACCGCGTCGTCGCCTCGTTCACTCCCGCCGAACAGCGGATCGTCCTGCAGCCGGCGCTCCGCCATCTCCAACCGGGCCAGCCGCCCCCGTCCGTCGCCTCGCAAATGGGGTCCGTCGACCCCGAACCCCTCGGCGAAACGCTGATCGTCCGCATCACGGTCACCCACCGCGATCCCGAGGCCGCCGCCCTCATCGCCAACCGCTATGTCGAGCAGTTCCTCGAGCAGCTTCAGGACGAGCTGGCCGGAACCGATCAAGGCGCGGTCAATTTCCTCAACCAGCGGATCATCCAGCTGCAGCGTGAGACGGCGGACGCGGACGCCAAGCTCGAGAACTACATCCGCGATCACCACGACTTCATCTCGCTGGACCCCTCCGACGACCTGGTTGCGGCGAGCCTGAAGACCGTTTCGGCCGATCTCGAATCGGCCAAGCTCGTCCTGCTCCGCGATCAGGACAGCCTCCGCCAGGTCCGGCAGTTTCAGCAGGGCGGCAAGGACATCCTGGAGCTGGCGGTGGTGGCTCAGGATCCGTCGGTCGCCGCGCTCGCCAAGAGCCTGCGCGATCTTAAGGCGCAGCAGTCATTGCTGGCTCAGCGCTATTTCGAGAGGCATCCGGAGATGATCCGCATCGCCAATGAGATCCGGGTGACGGGCAATCTGCTCGCAAAGGCCGAAGCGCAGGCCATTGCCTCGCTCCAAAGCAGCGTGGCGGCCGAGAGCCAGCAGGTCGCCTCGCTCCAGGCCGAGTTCGACCGCCGCAACACCCAGGAGCTCCAACTCCAGGGCATGCGGGGCCAATACGACGACCTCAAGTCCGATGCCGACACCGCGCGCAAGGCCCTGACGGAACTCCTCGACCGGCGCGACCAGACGCAGACCCTGCGCGCGCTGGAAAAGCTTCCCGTTCGCCCGCTCGACCCGGCGGTGGCGCCGACCCGGCCGTCCAGTCCCAACCTGACCTCGATCACCCGGACCGCCACGGGTCTCGGCGTATTCACCTTCATCGGGGTCGCCATCGGGCTCAGCTTCATCGACGACCGGATCAAGAGCGCCTGGGACATCGAAAGCTTCATCGGCGCCACGCTCCTCGGCATCATTCCGGATTTGTCGGCGATGCGGTCCGAGACCAAGTACCGGCTGGTTTTGGATAACGTCGATTCCGAAGGCATGGAGCCGTTCCTCGGCGTCTACAGCTCCATAAAGATCCATTCCCGGATCGACTTCCCAAAATCGCTTCTGGTCACGAGCACCCTCCCCGGCGAGGGCAAGACCCTGGTCTCGAGCAATCTCGCCGGCGCCTTCGCCCGGCACGGCAAGCGCACCCTCCTGATTGACTGCGACCTCCGGCGGCCCATGATTCACCGGCATTTCGGCCACAAGAACGACGCCGGGATCATCGCCTGGCACGAGAACGGCGCCGTCATGCAAGGCAGCCTGTTCGACAATCCGCTTCTGGGTCTCACGAAAATCGCCGACAATTTCTGGATTCTGCCGTCAGGCGGCCGGAGCAAGAGCCCGACCGCGCTCATGGAAAGCCCCGCGTTCGGCCAGCTTCTCGACGCCCTGAAGAAGGAGTTCGAGCTCGTCGTCGTCGATTCGCCGCCCATGGGGGCCGTCACCGATGCCCTGCTGCTCGCCGAACGCACCGACGAGGTCGCGTACGTCTGCCGGTTCAACCGCGCCTACCGCAAGCATATCCGGCTGTACGTGCGCACCCTGATGAACGCCAGGCATACCGTCCTCGGCATCGTGCTCAACGGGCTGTCCCCGCGCCGGATAGAGTATTATTCGAACTTCCGGTACTACCGGAGCTACAAGAAATACTACGGCACCCAGGCCTGACTCGCTCCCCCCGGCGCTGACGCTTTCTCCTTTCCTCATCCGCCGCGCCGCATTTTGCTTCCTTCCGGATGTCCGCCCTTTCCGCTTTTCTCCCGGCCGACTACGACGCGTCCCTCCCCGTCGCCCTCATCGCCGGCCAGGGCCTCTATCCCATCCTGGTCGCCCAGGCGGCCCGCCGCGCGGGAGTGCCTATCCGGCTCATCGCCGCAAAGGACGAAACCCATCCCGAGCTCGTCGCCGCATTTCCCGAGGCCGAGCGCCGGATTCTGCTCGTGGGCCAGATTGGCAAGATGCTCCGGGCCATGGAGGAATTCGGGGCGCGCTACGCCCTCATGGCGGGCCAGATCACTCCAAAGAAGCTGTTCGGCGGCCTCCATCCGGACCTCAAGGCGACGCGTCTCCTGCTTTCGCTCAAGCGGCGCAACGCCGAAACCATCTTCGGCGCGGTGGCCAAGGAGATCGAGGAACTCGGGATCACACTGCTCGACGCGCGGGCGTTTCTCGATGACCATCTCGCGACTGCCGGCGCCATGACCGGCCGGCACTTTCCCATCGAACGGGAATATCTTGAGCACGGCGTGCAGATCGCCCGCGAGTGCGCTCGGCTCGACATCGGCCAGGGTTGCGTCGTCCGCCAGGGCACTGTCCTCGCCGTCGAGGCGTTCGAAGGCACCGACGAGATGATCCGGCGCGCGGGCGCCTTCCGCACAGACGGCGCCCTCCTGGTCAAGACCGTGAAGAGCCGGCAGGACTACCGTTTCGACGTTCCCTGCTTCGGCCGCCGCACGCTCGAGACCCTCCGCGACGCCCAAATCCGCGCCGCCGCCCTGGAGGCGCGAGGGGTCCTCATCCTGGACAAGCCCGCCGTGCTCGACCAGGCGCGGGAGTGGGGGGTCGCCCTGCATGGCTTTTAGCCCGACCGCCGCGCCTTTCAATTGCTCGGCCGGTCTTGCGCCCGGCCGTCTCCCGGACAAATTCGCCTCTCATGCAGAAGGACATCGTTCCGGCCGTGGTGAAGGGGGTCATGCCGACCGCCAACAGTTGCGCGGTCTTCCTCGGCAACGAGGAGAAGACGTTCGTGATCTACGTCGATCACTTCGTCGGCAACGCGATCCAGATGACGCTGCACGGGGTCAAGAAGGAACGGCCCCTGACGCACGACCTGATCGGGAGCATGTTGCTCGGCCTCGGCGCCCGCCTCGACCACATCGTCGTCAACGACGCCCGGGAGGGCACCTTCTTCGCCCGCATTTTCCTCCGCATGGAGAACGAGCTTGGCAAAAAGATCGTGGAGATCGACGCCCGGCCCAGCGATTCGATCGTCCTCGCGCTCCAGCAAAAGCGGCCCATTTTCGTCGTCCGCGACGTATGGAACCAGGCCGACGATGTGACGGAGATTTTAGACCGGGTCCTCAAGCAGCAGCAGGAGGAGCAGCAGACCGAAGGCGAAAATCCCGGCGAGGACGAACCCGAAGGCGAAGAGCCGGATGAGCCGGTGTGACCCGCCCGCGCCTTCTCGGCCCGTGTCCCCTTCCCGGATCCTGCCCCCCGGCCATCTTGCCGGCCAGCCGCTGACCGCCCTCGCGCCCATGCAGGACGTGACCGACCTCGCGTTCATGCGGGTGATCTCCCACTACGGCGCGCCGGACTATTTCTTCACCGAATTCTTCCGCGTGCACGCCCAATCCCGGCCCGAGCGCCACATCCTGCGCTCGATCGACGAGAATGGAACGGGCCGGCCCATCTTCGCGCAGCTGATCGGGGAGGATCCCGCCCTGCTCGCCCACACCGCCATTGAGCTCATGGGCCATCCGATCGCCGGCATCGACCTCAACCTCGGGTGTCCGGCGCCGAAGGTATACAAGAAGAACGTCGGCGGCGGCCTCCTCCGCGACCCTGGGCGCGTGGACGAAATCCTCGCCGCCCTCCGCGGGGCCGTCCCCGGCCGGTTCACCGTGAAGATGCGCCTTGGTTTTGACGACACCGAGCCGCTCGAGCGGATCGTGGAGCTCGCGAATCGGCACGAGGTCGACTTGCTGAGCATCCATGGCCGGACAGTCAAGGAGATGTACCGTTCGGAGGTCCGCTACGAACTCATCGCGCGCGCCGTCCGCGCCGCGCGCTGCCCGGTCCTCGCGAACGGAAACCTGTTTTCGGCCGCGAAGGCGGCGGAGGTGCTGGCCGGCACGGGAGCCGCAGGCGTGATGATCGGCCGCCACGCCATCCGCAATCCCTGGATCTTCCGCCAATGCCGGGAACGCTTCGCCGGGCGCGCGCCGGCGCCGGTTTGCCTTGGGGAGGTGGACGAGTACGTACGCCGGCTGTACCTGGAAACCCGTGCGGAAGGGCTGCCCGAGCGCGCGCACGTGAACAAGATGAAGAAGTACCTGAATTTCGTCGGCCAGAGCGTGGACCCCGAGGGCGCCTTCCTGCACGACATGCGCCGGACCTCCAGCGAAGCCGAACTGTTCGCGGTCTGCGACGCCCATTTGGCCGCCCGCGCGGCCGAGCCCTTCGCCTCGGAGCCCTATCCCGGCATCCTCGCGAGGCCCAACTGCGAAACCCCCGAGGCGGACGTCTGCGCCGCCTAGCCGCCGTCGCTCCGACCCACCCCGATGAGAATCGCGCTCGTTGAAGATCACCTGTTCGTGCGCGACGTCCTCCGCCTCGCCTGCGGCCGGGACTTCGGCCACGAGATCGTCGCCGAGGCGGCCGAGGGCGCGGCGGCGATTCCGCTCCTGATGGCGGCTGAGCCGGATCTGCTCGTTCTCGACCTGCACCTGCCCGATCGCGACGGCCTCGAAGTCCTCGACGAGGTCCGTTCCCGGCGGCCGCTCCAGCGCGCCCTCATCCTCTCGTCCCGATGCGACCCCTACACGGTCCACCGGATCGGCCGGGCCGGCGTCTGCGGCTTCATCGACAAGGGCAGCCACTCGCTCGCCATGATCGGCGCCGCCCTGGCCGCGATCGCGGAGGGCCGAAGATATTTCTCCCCGGCATTTGTCGCGCTTCGAGCGGCGTGCCGGCGCGATCCGCGCTCCTTCGACAAGCTTTTGAGCGAACGCGAGCAGAGCGTGCTGGTTTGGCTCTGCCGCAGCGGCTCGGATCGCGAGATCTCGAGCCGGCTCGGGATCGCTCCCGAAACGGTCGAGAAGCACCGCAGCAACCTCCGGCGCAAGCTCGGCCTCCATTCGACGGCCGAACTCCTCCGTTACGCCCGCGCTCAGGGATTCGCGATTCCCGAGCCGGCCGCGCCTTGACGCAGGACGGCGCCGAGCGTTTCCGCCAGTTGGCAGAGCCGGCGCACGCGCAGGTCAAGATCGGCGGCCGCCTCGCCCGCGGCGATCTCGAGTTCGCCAGCCGCATCGGCGGGCGCGGAGGCGTTGACCATGTGGAAGTGGCCCATGAGCCGATGCGCCGTCTTCGAGACGGACACACGATCGTTTGCGCCCCATGCCCGGACCAGGGAAGCCTCCTCGATGGCCAGCAGGGCGAGATAACGCTCCAGTTCCCGCTCGTAGCCGGCTTGGCTTCCATCCGAAAGGTACGCGATCAACCCCGTATCGATTCCCGAGCGTGCCGACGGTGCCTCGCCCGCAGCCGAGGGCCCCGCCTCCGACGGCGTCGGCGGCTTCCCGGCGCGGTTCCGTCCGCCGATCCGCCCGAGCTCCCCGGCGCGAGCGTTTCCTTCCTCCTGCAACCCGACTCTCCGGCGACGAAGGAAGCCCGAGCGCGCCCAATGGAGGGCGGCTCCGAGCGCGCCGATTCCAACGCCGGCCAAAAGCGCGAACAGCCGACGTTTCCATGCCGACGGCCGATGGGCCCGTATTTCGCGGGATCCAGAGCCGGCTTCCCGAAACTCGGCACCGTCCGAGCAAGCCGGTCCGGCAACGCGTCCTGCCCGCCCGAACGCGGCGGCGCCGGCTTCCCAAATTCCTCCGCCCAGCCCCGCTTCCAGGCGTCGAGCACTCGTCGGCAAGCCCCTGGGAACCGTGTGCCGGCGGTTGCGATCGAACAGGATCGCCCGCCCCAAGCCGTCCCGGGCGTACCGGCCCTTCACGTCCGCCCCGACTTCATCGCGAGGGCCAACGGATATCCTCATCCGCACAGAAGCATCCGAGAGGCAATCCGCTCCGCTTGAGGCGGCGCCGATGGCGGAAGCGAGCAAACATCCGAGCGTGCGGGGTGACACAATGCATTATGCTGACGCATGCCAGTGTAATGTCACGCATCAAAATCGGCCTGCATTTACCGCCATCGCCGGGCGCCGTGCCGCAGTACCCTTGGGCCGTCGAAGGCCATCTCCCGCCGCCCGGAGAATCGGCGCCAAATGTGGCGGCCGGACCGCTAAACGAAAGACCGGAGAATCATGGTCCGGCCGGAGCAAAGCAGGGCAAGCGGCGCCTCACCGCCACCTTTCGGGATCGCGTCCTCATTGCGTCGCGCGAACCAGGACGCAGCCATGCGGCGGCAGTTCGGCCGAAAATTCCGCCTGTCGGCCCAAATCCTTTCGAAGCCACAGATCGCGCACTTGGGGGGCATGCGCATATCCGAAGTTGCGCCAGGCCCAATCCGCCTCGATCGGCTTCCCCGTGCGGTTGAAAAATCCGACCGCCAGCGAGCCGTTCGCCAGGCGCTTGCTCCAGATTTCCGCGCCTGAACGCGTGAGGCCCCGCCTTTCTCCCTGCAGGCCCAGGAGATCCTGATTCACCGCCAGCACTTCCGGATTGGAGAGCAGCGCGGTTGTCCATGCGTCGTTGTCCGGCAGATTCGGGCCAAGGACGAGTGGCGAGGGCGCGAGCGCCCACAGCGACATCAGCGTGAGCTGCTCGTCGCGCGTGAAGCGGGTCCAGCGGTCCGGCCCCACGTCGCAGTTGCGCTGGCAGATATGGCCGAAGGGAATCATGTCCCCATCCGGCCAGTGGCCCCGCTCGCCGTGCCCGTGCCAGGCCGCGAACAGGTCAAAATTATGGTCAAGCGATCTCCAGTTGTCCCAGAAGTCGTTGGAGATGCGCCACAAGTTGGCGAATCGTTCCAGATGTGCGGCGCGGTTCACGGGAGTCGGTCCCGGCGACAAGCTCAACACCACGGAGCGGCCGGAATTTCTCAGTGCGGTCGAAAGCGCGGCGATCTCGGTTGCGTCGTAGATCCTTCCGCGAAACAGGTTCGCCATGTCGTCACACTTGACGTAATCCACGCCCCAAGCGGCGTATTGGCGGGCTATGCTGGCGTACCATGCCTTGCCCGCTTCGGTCGTCGCGTCCACGCCGAACATGTCGTGGTTCCAGACGCAGACGCGGTTGGGATCGCCTTTCGGCAGCACGGCTTGAGCAGCCGTGAACCTTGAACCGGCAATCGGCAGGTTTTCCTCCACGGCCTTGCGCGGAATCCCGCGCATGATGTGGATCCCGAATTTCAAGCCCAGGGCATGAATCCGGCCGGCCAGCGCCTTGAATCCGGCGCCGTTGGCGGCGGACGGGAATCGGTCGGGCGCGGGGATGCACCGGCCGTAGCGGTCGATCATCACCCCTTCCGGGTTTTGCCCCGGTTGACCCTCGGCCAGCCGGTCATACCAGCGGAAGTCCACGATCACGGTGTCCCACCCGAACGGCTGAAGGTGATCTTTCATCCAGAGGGCGTTGGCCATCACCTCGGATTCACGCACCGAATCGCCAAAGGCGTCGTAACTGTCCCAGCCCATCGGCGGCGTGAGGGCAAGAGTGCCGCCGCAAACGATGCTTATGGCCGCGCCAGCCTGGCCAAGGGAATTCTTCGCAAAGGCGGTGAAACGATATTCGCCCGGCCCGGTCAGCGAGCCGGCGATCACGCCTGTTTGCGGGTTCAGCGCGAGTCCGCGCGGAAGGTCTTCCGCCGAGAACCGAACCGGCCGTTTTCCGCTCACCGCGAGCGAATAGATCAGAGGGGTGTTCGGATAAACCCCAACGATGCGCGCGCCGTTGAATCGCGGAACGCCATCCGCGTCCGTTGTGGCTGCGGCAACGATTTGCTTCTCCCGCGCGGTGAGGTGCGTATCGGGCGACACGACCTCGCCGGATAAGGAGAGCGCCGCGGCAAACAGGAGCGGAAGGACCCGCGCCCGTCTCATCGGCCTTCTCGAAGGAGCCCGGGAAAGCAACCCGGAAGTCGCCCCCGCGCCAAACCGCGAGTCGGCGTTCCCGCCGAGTCTGGAAAAGACCGTCGCTTGCAAGCGCGGGAAGCTGCCAAAACATCCCAAGCGACGCAAACCATCCGTGACGGGAAGAAGCTCCCGCGCGGTCCGGTTCTACCTGGTTGACCGGATGGGATTGTTAAGGCAGTGATCCGCTTGACCGGATGAAGGGGATGAGAGGACACTGTCGAGGCCGCACTGAGCCCCGTCGGGGGCCTTGAAAAGGGGCGAGGACGCCCTGGGCGCCTCGTGAAGGATGGATTTCAGACAAATGCGCCTCAGCGCCCGTTCGGAGGGCACGACAGGTGCGCTCGAAAACGCAGTCCTGGCAATGGACAAGTTCGACGACGAGCGACGCCAGGAGCACGCGTCGAAAAAGCGCCGCTTTGCAAAGCTTCCTCCCAGGTCGGGAAGTCGCCTTGCAGCAGCACAACGTCGGCATCGCCGCGAACCTTCTCCCTGGCAACGGCGTGCCAGGGGAAGGTATGCGTTTAATTTCCACACGGTGCCGCGCCCGGCCCGAGCCGAAATTCTGTTCCGAATGGCAACGCTCAAGAATCTGAAGTTCAGCCACATAAGGCAGCCGATCATGCGCGCCAGAGACAGAGTGCGGGAGCACTTTTAGACAGAAACCGGTAAGCCAAAGGGCCGGAAGTGCCGTTAATGGAAGGTGAGCGCTGCTATCTTCACCCGTGAACCGCCCCCTTCGATGACCGCCATCCTCGCAGACCCGCCCCTCGATCTGCTCACGGTTTACCGGGGATTTTTTGGGCTCACCGAGCGGCCCTTCAATATTACCCCCGACCCCGGCTTCCTATATTTGGGCACCACGCACTGTTCCGCGCTTGAGCAATTGAAGCTCGGCATCAGCGAGCGAGCCGGCTTTCTGCTTTTGACCGGAGAAGTCGGTTGCGGAAAAACCACGATTTGCCGGCGACTGCTCGCGGAGCTCGATCCGCAGCGCTACGACACCTCCCTCATTCTGACGCCCCGGCAGACCGAAACGCAGATGCTGCGCTCGATTCTGGCCGACCTGGGGGTGAAGAAGATCGCCCGCACCAGCGCCGAGTTGATCACGCAGATGCACGATGTGCTGCTCGAGCGGATCACCGCCGGGAAAGACATTATCCTCGTGATCGACGAGGCTCAGAACCTCTCGGTCGAGGTTCTGGAGCAGATCCGGCTCCTGTCGAATCTCGAGACCGACAAGCAGAAGCTCTTGCAGATCCTCTTAACCGGCCAGCCGGAGTTGAAACGCATTCTCGCCAGAACCGATATGCGCCAGCTTCGCCAGCGCATTCTGGTCAAAGCCGAGGTGAAGCCCCTTTCCCGCACCGAGCTGGCTCAGTATGTTCATCATCGGCTCGCCTGTGCCGGAGCCAACGGGCGGGTCGGTTTCACCCCAAGCGCGCTCTTCGCCGTTCACTGGTTTAGCGGCGGCGTGCCTCGGATTGTGAATCAGCTTTGCGACAAGGCGCTGCTGGCCGCTTTTGTGCGCACATCGAATTCCGTCAGTCCGCGGGACGTATGGCGGGCCCATGGGGAGGTAAACTGGTCGTGAGCTTGGGACTCGACGCTCTCAACCGCCTCCAGCGGATCCGGGCAGAAGGCGCCGCCGTGCGCGCGGCCACGGTCCTCCCTTCCGCCGCTCACGCCCCGAGGCCGCAAATCAACCGGCTGCTCCTTGCGGGATTGATCTTCTCCCTCGGTGTGGCGTCGGCCGCTCTTTATTGCAGCCATGGCCGCGCGCCGGCGGTCCAAATCGTCGCCGAATCTAGGG
>JBOHXF010000007.1:0-3469 GCA_050737455.1 Opitutaceae bacterium
CAGTGCGACTCCGAAAAGCTCGTGATCGAGTGCCATTCGAAGACTTCCTGGAGCAGCGCCCGCTCCGCCTTCGCCACCACCCGCTCCAGGGCGCCCCAGGTCTGCACGAACGCCGCCTCCTTGCGCGCGGCGCCCAACCGGATTCTCATTTCGCGGTAGCGCGCCTCGCGGCGGTGGAGATCGTTGATCGAGACAAGGGAAAGGAAACCCGCCGCAAGCACCGGCAGCACGATCGGTCCGAAGTCGAAGATCCAGGACGATTCCCAGCGAGGCACCGGCGCGGCCGGTGTGAACGTGTGCGCCGCGTACACCGCCGTAAAGCCGATCGCGAGGAGCGTGCTCACGAAAAAGCCCCAGCGGAGCCGCGCAAGCTGAGGAATCGCCTTCGCCTCCTGGCGCGCGAAGTAGGCGAGCTGATCGTCGATCCGCTGGGCGAGGTAGCGCTGCTTGAACCGGTCGAAGGCGATCGGATGGCTCCGCGCCGAACGGCGGTGCAGGACATCGAGCGAACGGCGGAACGGCTCCAGCCCCGCCCAGTCGAAATCCTCGAACAGGCGCAAAGTGCGCGGGATCCCCCAAGTGGCGATCGCGCTGCGGGCGATCTCGGCGGCGAGCCGGCACCGCACCCAGTCGTGCCGGTCGCGGTGGTGGCCGAGGACCATGGCGCCCACCAGCGCGCCCACGAGGCAGAACAGCTTTCCCCATGGCAGCTCCACGGCGTTCAGCCGGAAACAGACCGCCGTCGCCGCGATCGCGGTCGCGAGCACGTGGAGGCAGACGGTCAGGGTGATCAGCCGGCGGAAGTGCGGCGCGCCGAGGGTCGCGGAGCGGTCCACCTTGCGCTGGAACGTTCGCAGATGCCTGCGCCCAGGATCGTCGTCCGCTCCCTCCTCGCCCGGCTTCGGTGGAACGGATGGCAGCCGGTTGAGGAAGGCCAGATGCCGGTCGCCAAGCTTCAGCTCGGAAAAGTTCTCCCGGCGGACATCGAAAGTCCTTGCGTCGACGACGATCAGGGGCCGCCCGAGCTCCCGGGCGTACGCGACGATCTCGGCGGTGCCCCCCCGGCCCCGCGCCGGCTCGCCGTCCCAGACCGCCAGGAGGACGTCGCAGGCGTTCACCGTCTCCATGCCGCAATCGAGATAGGCTTCGTCGCGCTCGGGCCGCTGGCTGAGCACCCGGACCTGTTCGGCCTCCGCGAGCAGCCCCTGGACCACCCGCCAGTCCCCCTCCTCGAAATCGTGCCGGAACTCCGCCGGCGGCAGGGGCAGCATCGCCTCCCAGCCGAAGCCGAGGGCGAGGGCCGAGCGGGCGAAGATCATATCCCCGCCCACGGCGACCGACGAGAGGGCCAGCCACTCCACGCCCGGTTCGCTCTTCAGCTTGGCCAGCGCCTGATGCAACGCCTGTTCGAGGCCGGCCGCGTTGTCCACCTGGCGGTGGCCGGTGAACCCGACCACGTGAAAAATGGGAAGAACGTCGGTCTCGCTCACCGGTTCAATCGAACATCGCGCCGCGGTCGAACCGCCACCAGGCGAAGGCCAGAAACAGGGCGGTCATGCCCGCCAGAATGCCCAGGGTGGGAAGCAACTCCACAAAGGAAGCGTGAGCCCACAGGACCTGGAGAAATCCCTCGATCGACCAGTACACCAGAGTAACGCGGCTCACCCGTTGCATGAATTCCGGCATGATGCTCACGGGAAACCAGGCGCCCCCAAGAGCGCTCATGGTGAGGATCGCGAAGGTGGCCAGCCCGCGGGCCGCCTCGGGCGTCCGTGCCAGCGCGGCGAGGACCATGCCGAACGCGGCGCAGGCGGCGGCAGCGAAGAGGCAGACGATCGCCAGGTGCGCCAGATGCGGCAGCACTTCGATGCCGAAGAGCAGCCAGCCCGCGAAAAAGAGGATCAGCAGTTGCAGGAGCCCCAGCGCCATCCCGTAGAGGAACTTGCTCCAGAGAATGGCCGACCGCGGGACCGGGCCGGCCAGCACACGCTGGAAGATCCCAAAATCCTTCTCGTGAAAGAGCGAGGTGGACACCGCGAAGACCGCAAACAGCAGGAACTGGATCGCCCAACCGCCCACCAGTTGCGTGGCAAGCGGCTTGCGCACATTCTTTCCGACCACCTGGATCTGGTCGATCCGGACCATGCGGGAAAGCGCCTCGCTCGAATCGAGGGTCCCCGCGCCTGCCCCGCTCGCCGGCGCCCCGAAATTGCCCGCCTGAATGGACCGGTAGATGCGGTCCGGATTCCCGCCGAACGTCTCCGCCGAAGCGTTCGCGATGGTCCGATCGAACCGGTCGAGTCGGACGGCGCCCACCGCCCGCAGGCTTTGGTTCTGCAGCGAGGCCCCGAGGAGCCGCGGAACCTCGGTGAAGATCGTCTTTTCCAGGAGCCCGGTGACCATCTGGGTCTCGATCGCGTTGCGCGGATCGTCGAGCAAGACGACGTGCAGGCCGGCTTGGCGGCCGCCGGTCAGGTCCCGGGGCAGCACCAGGGCGAACCGAAACCGGTTCTCCCGGATCAGCGGCCGCAGGTCCGCCTCCGTCAGCGGGCGCAGCCCGCCCTTGGGTCCGGGAACCTCCGTGACAACCTGGAACGCCGGTTCCGCGCGCAGGGCCTTCATCAGCCCGGCTCCGGCGGCGCTCCCGCTCTCGTCCACCACCGCGAGCGGCACGGCCGCCGGCCCCGGGTCGGAACGGTTGACTCCGAAAATCTGGCCGAAGAGGTAAATGAAGAAAAACGGAACCAGAAAGGTGAGCACCATCGAGGCGCGGTCGCGGCGAAAATAAATGACCTCCTTGCGGAACAGGACGAGTATGGGGCGGAGGTTTCTCATTCGCGGAGGTCCTTGCCCGTGAGCTGGAGAAAGACCGCTTCCAACGTGGGCCGCTGCATCGTGAACATGCGGGCGGGCAGCCGGTGCCGCTCCGCCGCCGCGTAAAATCCGCTGAGCCGGTAGTCCGCGCGGAGCCGGAACCGGTGCTCCCCGTCCTCGGTCGCGAGCTGTCCGTCCCGGGCGAGCTCCTCGCAAAAGGCCGCGGCCTCCGGTCCGGCGGGGAAGCGGATCTCCTCGGCGAACGGCAGGGTTTGGAGCAATTCGCCGAGGGTTCCCAGGGCCAGGATCTTCCCGTGGTCGATGATGCCGATCCGCGAGCACAGGCGGGCGGCCTCCTCCATGTAGTGGGTCGAGTAGATGACGGTCATGCCCTCCCGGTTCAGCTTCTCCAGCAGTTCGAAGATCGCGTTGCGCGACTGCGGATCGACGCCGACCGTCGGCTCGTCGCAAAGCAGCAGGCTCGGCCGGTGCAGCAGGGCGGCCGCGAGATTGAGCCGCCGCTTCATTCCCCCCGAAAAGGTTTCGACCTGGGCGTCGCGCCGATCGCCAAGCCGCACCGCGCTCAGCAGGTCCGAGACCCGCGCCGCCAAATCCGCTCCATGAAGGCCGAGCAGCCCTCCGAAGGTCTCCAGGT
>JBOHXF010000008.1:0-2232 GCA_050737455.1 Opitutaceae bacterium
ATGCTGATCCCCCCGAAAAAACAGTTCGTAAAGCGCCAAGGGTCTAGCTCAGGCAAGGCCATCCAAGTGGGCTTGGACGCCTGCACGATCGCCTCCTGGAGTGCGGCCTCTGGATTTGAGAGTCGCAGATTGTAGCTTATGTTGGGATCACGTCCCTCAGCAATCAATGTTTCGCTATAATCGCGATTCTGCAATGGAGCCCGCATTGTGTGGCGGCTGGGGAAGTAACTTGAGATGACCATGTCCGTACCGGCAACTGTGAGCATGAAATGCCCGACAGATGAAAGGGTAACGTTCCAGACCGACGCTGTTACGCTCCCGCCATTTACCACCATTGCATTCATGAAAATCGGCAGATCGAGCTTGTCCAACGTGAGTGACGCATCCTGCTAATCCTCGGCCCGCGATTTTTGCAACATCGAAAACATCTGCCTCAAGATTGCCTCGGCCGCCATTGCCGGCGCTCCTCCGGAATTGACGCTCGGCGGACTCAGGCCAGCCCAGGCGGCGTCCGCCGACGGGGACGCAGCAAGCGCCTGAGCGCGGGCATGCCCGCAGATCAGCAGCGGCAAGAGCAACAGAAACGCCGAAAACCTCCACGCCGAGGAGCGGTCAGGTGAATTCATGAGGGGTTGAAAGTTGAAGTCCGAAACGCCGGAAACTCGGCGGAGGGGCATTGATCGCAAAACGCAGGCTGCGCACCGGAAACCGTGCGCTCCGCCCGCCTTCAGCGAAAGCAACCAAATCAGTCCGAACGCACTGTTTTCTTTGCTTGACTCGCCCAAACATCCACGTTTAGGCGGCGCTGCTCCGTATGCGGTTCCTCCCCGTCAAAAGGCAGCTCCGGAGGCGCGACCGGCAGAAATCCCTTCATGACGCACCAGCAGACAAGTTGTGCGTAGGAATGGATGCCGATCTTCCGCATCAGATTGTGCCGATGCCCTCGCACCGTCGTGCAAGCGAGCGAGGCGCTGCAGGCCGCTTCGGTGTCGCTCAGGCCCCGGGCAAACATCGGCATGAGCGCGATCTCCTGGTCGGAAAGGATCTTGAAGAATGCCTCGGGATCGCCGCGTAGCCGGTCGAATGCGGCCGCCGCACTCGCCGGAAGATATGTTCCCCCCGGAAAGAATCTCCCTCAGGGCCAATCGCATCTCGCGGGCTGAACCCGCCGTCTTCCAGACCAGGCCTTCGATCGTCTCCTTCTCTAGGCGGTACAGGGTGCGATCGTCGACCGACGCCGTGAAGACGAGCACTCGCGGAAATATCCGCCATTCACGCAGCTCCCGGGCTATGTCCAGCCCGTCGCCATCAGGCAGGATAATCTCGGTCACGAGGATATCCGGGCGTTCGTTTCGGCAGCAGGATATCGCATCCACATGGCGCCGCAAATGCGCGACATGCCGGATTTCCGGAAATTCCCCGACGATTCCCCGCAGCCATTCGGCATGCAGGCTGTCGCGGTCGACATGAACGAGAGCCACGCTACCCGGAGTCGCCATTGCTGGAGGTAAAAGTGAAAGGGCTCGTCGCATAACGCCAGAACAAGGGGCCATTGTCATCATCATCATGCGATCGTTTCACAATTGACCGAGAGCGGATGTCCCGCCTGACATCTGCCGCCACCCACGGACCGTGCGCGGCCTTCGTCGCGTGACCGTGGCCGTTTGGCTCGCTGCCTATCTTCCGGTCATTCGCGGATTTCAGGTCGTCTTGCTTGTGCGTCCCCGGGCGCGGGCCGAAATAGGGCAATCGGGCACCGGGCTATTCCACGGCAAGCAAATATCCTCTCAGGTATTCGCTTTCCGGCATGCTCGCCAGCACCGGGTGGTCGGGCGGCTGGTGGTGCCATTCGAGGATCCGAACCCGCCGCTTTGCGTCCGCCGCCGCTTCCGCCACGACTCCGCGCAAATCCGCCTCCTGCATGTGGTGGGAGCAGGTGTAGGTGGCCAGGAGGCCTCCGGGGGCCAGGCGCTGCATGGCCCGAAGGTTGATCTCCTTGTAGCCGCGCAGGGCGCCTTCCATTGAGCCGCGGGATTTTGCAAAGGGGGGCGGATCCAGGACAATCACATCCCAGAGCGGCTCGCTCTTTCTCGCCGGCGCGTTGAGCCAATCGAAGACGTTCGCGGTCTCGAAGCGGGCCGCGGCTCCGTTGCGCTCCGCATTTCGCTTGGCCGCCGCGACGGCATCCTCGGCGCTGTCGATGCCGAGAACGTCGGCGGCGCCCGCCCGGGC
>JBOHXF010000009.1:0-3211 GCA_050737455.1 Opitutaceae bacterium
GAACCAGGCGGCCCACGGGGACCGGGAGGCGGCGCATCTGCACGCGCGCCTGCGGCTGCGGCGAAAGATCGTCGTCGGCCATTGGTCCGATCCCGGCGTCCTGGCGGAACTGGGGGGGTGGGCGCGCGCCGCGCGCGGATGGCAGGACTGGCAGGGCGCCCGCTTCGCGCGCTTCGGCGACAACATGCGGCAGGTCGCCGTGACCGACGGCGACAAGGTCGAGGCCGAAGCGACGCTGGGCTTTTCGGTCGACGGCTACGGGGTCGGCGACCTCGCGGCCGAGGTGGCCGCCGCCTCGCCGGGGTCCATTTCCGAGCTCTGCGCGGTCTATGAAAAGCGGTACCGGGTCGCGGCCGAACTTAAGCGCGGCGGCGCGCGGCACGGCGCCCTGCGCGAGGCCGCCCGGATCGAGGCGGGCCTGCGCTCGTTTCTCGAAAAAGGCCGCTTCAAGGGATTCACGACGACGTTCGAGGATCTGCACGGGCTCCGGCAGCTTCCCGGCATCGCGGTCCAGCGCCTGATGGCGGAAGGCTACGGGTTCGGCGCCGAGGGCGACTGGAAGACCTGCGCCTTGCTCCGCGCCGCGAAAGTCATGGGCGAAGGCGAGGGTCCGGCCTCCTTCATGGAGGACTACACCTATCACCTCGGGCCCGGCGGGCCCCTCGTCCTCGGCGCGCACATGCTGGAAGTGTGCGAATCGATCGCCTCCGACAGGCCGGCCGCGCGGATCCATCCGCTCGGGATCGGCGGCAAGGACGACCCGGTGCGGCTGGTGTTCGACGCAAGGCCCGGCACCGCCGTCAATCTTTCGCTCGTCGATTTGGGCGACCGATTCCGCCTGATCGCCGCGGAGGTGGACGTCGTCCCTCCTCCGAAACCGATGCCGAAGCTCCCGGTGGCCCGAGCAATCTGGAAATGCCGCCCCGATTTCAAGACGGCGTGCTCCGCGTGGCTCCGCGCGGGAGGCGCGCATCACACGGCGCTGAGCTACGGCCTCACGGCCGCGCTCGCTCGCGACTTCGCCGAGATGGCGGGGATCGAGCTGCTCTCGATCGGCCGGGATACCCGGCTCGCCGATTTCGAGAACGAACTGCGCTGGAACGAGGCCGCATGCTCGCGACGCTGAGACGGGAAGCCTGCGAAGTGAACCGGCGCCTGCCCCGGGAGGGGCTGGCGCCCCTGAATTTCGGCAACGCGAGCGCCATCGACCGGGCGCGGGGAATCGTCGCGATCAAGCCGAGCGGCGTCGATTACGCCTCGCTGCGGCCCGGCGATCTCGTGCTCGTGGACCTGGAGGGGCGGCGGGTCGAGGGGACCCTCCGGCCGTCTTCGGACACCCCGACCCACCTTGAGCTTTACCGCGCCTTCCCGGGAATCGGCGGGGTGGTCCACACCCATTCCCCCTGGGCGGTGGCGTTTGCCCAGGCGATGCGGCCGATCCCGGCTCTCGGCACGACCCACGCGGATTTCTTCAGGGGCGCGGTGCCCGTGACCCGGGCGCTCGCGCGGCGGCAGATCGAAGGCGACTACGAGGCCGAAACCGGACGGTCCATCCGGGACGCGTTCCGCTCGATCGATCCCCTGGAGGTCCCCGCGGTGCTCGTCCGCAGCCACGGTCCCTTCGCCTGGGGGCTCGACGTCGAAGGCGCCCTGGAGCACGCGATCGCCCTGGAGTTTTGCGCATGCGCGGCCGCGCGGACGCTCCGCATCGACCCTCGGGCGCGAGAAATGGACCGGACGCTCCGCGAGCGCCATTTCCTCCGCAAGCACGGTCCCGCCTCGTATTACGGCCAGGAAGGCGGCGCGTCGTCCAAGCCGGACTGAGGAAAGGCGCGCGATTCAAAAATCGATGACCGCCGCGATCGGAAGATGCGCCCCCCGGCAACGCTCCCCCTGAGTCTCGCCTTTTCGTTTCTTTATGCCTTTTCGTTTCCTATGCATGCGACCAAACTCCCCCTAATCATCGCGGCCTTTCTCATGGCCGCTCCCATCATGCCCGCGTCCACGACAGTATCCCCCTTCGGCCGAATGCCCGACGGCACGCCGATCGAACAATACACGCTCACCAACCGCGACGGCGTGACCTGCCGGGTGATCACCTACGGCGGCATCATCCATCAGATCGAGGTGCCGGACCGCTCCGGGCGGCTCGGAGATGTCGTCCTCGGATTCGACAACCTCAAGGGGTACCTCAACAATCCCGCGTACTTTGGGGCGCTCATCGGCCGGGTGGCCAATCGGATCGCCGGCGGCGAGTTCAAGCTCGACGGCCGGACCTACCATTTGGCCAAGAACGACGGGCCCAACACGCTCCACGGCGGCCTGAAGGGATTCAACCAGCGGGTGTGGAAAGCCCGCGCGCTTCCCGGCTCCGCCGTCGAACTGTCCTACCTCAGCAGGAACGGCGAAGAAGGTTTCCCGGGCGATCTCGACGTCCACGTGCGCTACACGCTCTCTGACGACAACCACCTGCGGATCGACTATACGGCGACGACGGACCGGGACACGCCGGTCAACCTGACCAACCACACCTACTGGAACCTGGCCGGCCACGGCACGATCCTGAACGAGATCGTTCAGATCCGGGCCTCGCGCTACACCCCGGTCGACGCGACCCTGATTCCGACCGGAGTGCTGGCGCCCGTGGCGGGCGGTCCGATGGACTTTCTCCAGCCGAAGCGGATCGGACAGGATCTGTCGAAACTCACCGACCAGCCCCAGGGGTACGATTACAACTTCGTCCTGAATGATCCGGGCGACATGAGCACGCCGGCCGCCGAGGTGTACGATGCTTCCACCGGACGCGTCCTCAAAGTGTACACCGACCAGCCGGGCATCCAGTTCTACACGGGCAACTTTCTCGACGGAACGCTCGTCGGAAAAGGCGGGGTGCGCTACGAGCAGTACGACGGCCTCGCCCTCGAGACCCAGCATTTCCCCGATTCGATCAACCATCCGCAGTTTCCCTCGATCGTGCTCCACCCGGGGCAGACCTTCCGCTCGACCACGATCTACGCGTTCTCGACCCGCGCCCGCTAGGGCGCGGACAGCCGACCGCCGCGACCCGCCGCCGCCATGCGCCCCAATTCGATCACCGGCCTTCGATTCGTTCTCGCGGCGGCTCTCTCCGCCCCGATCCTCGCGGCCCGCGCTCCGGGAGCGCCCGGCTCGCCGCCCCCCCGCCCGCCTGTCCTCACGATCGACGCCGCCC
>JBOHXF010000010.1:0-6554 GCA_050737455.1 Opitutaceae bacterium
CCATCCAATAGTCATACTCGGCCCGCAGGGCGCTCTCGTGGGCCGCCAGGGCGCCGTCGCCCTCGATTTCGGCGAGCAGTTCCACCATCAACGCGAAGAACGGCGGTTGCGAGCGGCTGAGGTAGTAGGTTCGGTTTCCGTTGGGAACATAACCGAAGCGGGAAATGAGGTGGGCGAAGTTCCTCACCATGCTCGCGACGAGCCCAGTCCGGCCGCTGGCCCGCAGGCCCAGCATCGTGAAGTACGAATCCCAATAATAGATTTCGCGGAAACGTCCGCCCGGCACGACATAGGGTTCGGGCAAGGGCAGCAGAGACGAACCCGGCCCCGGCGGCGGATCCGGTTCGCGGCGCAGGAGGTCCCAGACCGCCGCGATGTGCTGCGCGATGTCGTGGCGGGATTCCGGCGGGGCGAAGTTCTGGCGCACGAATTGGGCCAGGTCGAACGGAGGGCCGGCGGCCTTCCCCGCGTGGTACTCGCGCATGATTTCCCGGACCTCCCGCCTGGGCGTGCTGTCGGCGAAGGTCTTTCCATCCTCGAAGATCCCGCTCCGCTGGACGTCCTCGAACAGGGGCGACAGCTCGTGCAGCGGGGGGCCGGCCGGAATTTCGGCCGGTGCGCGATCCGTGTCGTGCGCGGCAACCGGGCTCATACGGTCGCGCGGCGGCGCTCCAGCTCGGCGCGCACGAGCGCCATCCGGCCCTCCGTGAGCGGGTACTTTTGGGTCAGCCACAGGCAGAGGCCAAGAGCGGCGAGCGGAAGGATCGAGAAGCAGGCGCGGAGCCCGAAAAGAGTCGCCGGCGTTTGGACGGCGCGCACGGCGACGCGCAGGTCCACCACCTGCAGCAGCAGCCCGGCGATGAGGTAGACCGACGAGGTCGCAAGCTTCTGCACCAGATTGGCGACCGCCCCGTAGGCGCCTTCCCGCCTCCGCTCCGACTGCAGCTCGTCCCAGTCGCAGACATCCGCCTTCATGGAGGCCACGAGCACCCAGAAGCCGATTCCTCCGAATTGGGTGAAGGCCACGACCAGGGGCCAGGTCCAGGGATGGTGCGGCGAAACCAGAACCCACTTGGACAGGTCGGCGGCCATGTTCACGCCGATGCACAGCCGAAGCGTCGCGACCTTGCCGATCCGCCGCTCGACCGCCTGCAGCGCGGGCAGGGCCGCGAGGCCGACCAGCATCGCGACCGACGAACCGATCCCCAGCATCCGGGCCGCAGTGGATGGGTGATGCGGGTACACGTAATAGGTGAGCAGGTAGATGCCCAGCGCGTCCGTGCTCTGCGTGCCGACGATCAGGGTGACGATCATCGCCAGGATCACGAGAAAAGGGCCGTTGCGCGCCGCGGCGCGGAACGCCGTGCGCATGGGCTCCCTATTCACGTGGGCGCTGAGCTGATAATACCGTTCGCGGAGCGCCAGGCCGGGAATTGCGCCGGCGACCATGATGACGGCCCCGCAGGCCAGGCCGATCCACCGGGCGCCGACCGCGGCGCTCCCGAAGATCGGCCGCTGGCACAGCCAGAAGAGCCAGCCGATGGCGAAGGTGGGGATGACATTGAAATAGCCCCGCCACACCTGCACGCGGGTCCGCTCGTGCACGTCCGGGGTAAGTTCGAAGCCCAGCGCGATGTAGGGAACGGAGAACACCGCGAACGCGGTGAAAAGGACGAACACGCCGGCGGCCAGGAACCACACCACCGCCGCATGCGAGCCGCGGCGGGGTGCGAGCCAGATCGCCGGGTAGATGGCCCCCGTGAGGAGGGCGCCGAGCACCAGATACGGCCGCCGCCGTCCCCATCGGCTTCGGGTCGCATCGGACACGGCGCCCATCACCGGGTTGCTGAGCGCATCCCATATCCGGCCGAACATCAGCACGGCCCCGATGTAGACGGCGGGGACGCCGTAGATGATGTTGAACAGGGGCATGGCCAGCGCCGACAGTGCCCCGTTGGGGAACTGGTAGGCGACGATGCCGGCGCCGTAGGCCGCCAGCCAGCGGCGCGGCAACCGGTCTGCGGCGGCGGCGTTTTGCGGGAGCGGCCGATCGGCGGACGCGCTCACGGCTCGCGCTGGCTCTGCATGCGCACGGTCGCAGTCCGCTAGCGGACGGGAACGTCGCTGCCCCTGATGTTTTCGTTCACGGTGGCTGGATGGTGGACGCTGGCGGGATTCCAGGCGACGACCTGGCCGTCCTGCTCCAACCGCGCCCTCAGGTCGCGGTAGGGGACGTCGGCCACCGCCGCCCGGCCGGCCTTGAACGCCAGAAAGGCGGCGGTCGCGGCGGATTGCGCCAGGATCATGAAGACCGGCTCCATCCGGATCGAGCCGTATGCGATATGCGAGGCGCTGAGGCAAACCGGGACGAGCAGGTTGTCGCAGACGCGGTGCCGGGGGACGATCGCGCGGTAGCCGATGCCGTACGGACGGGGCAGTTTGACCTCCACATTGCCCTCGTTGAGCACCATCCCGCGGTGGACGAAACGGCGGCAGTTGTGGGAATCCATCGTGTAGGCGGCAAGCCCGATGGGATCGTCGGCTTCGGCGGCGGAGAAGCAGTGGCGTTCGGTCATCACCGTCTCACCGAGCAGGCGGCGGGCCTCGCGGATGTAAAGCTGGGGCGGCCAGTGTCCGGACTCCTGGAATTCGTCGGCCGCCGGGCCCCACTCGGCGTAGGCGCTCCGGATCGGCGCGGGCACGGCCGAGTCGTTCGCCATGAACCAGTGGTAGCCCATCTGATAGCGCAGGTGCGCCTGAAAGTTCCTCTCGCGGCTCCGGTAGTCGGCCTCGGGCCAGTCCCAGTTCCCGCCGATGAAATCGGTCGAGACCGCGCCGTGGTTGTTCGTGTCCGTCTTTCCATTCTGGATGCGGTCGAATTTGGCGAAGGTCTCCTTCGCCCCTGCGGAAAAGTGGCGGGCGAGCAGTTCATAGACGCCCCGGTCGTACCCATCCGGGCGCCGGAAGGGCACGCGCAGGTCCGGGCGCCTCGTGAGACAGACCCGGAAATTGTACGCCTGGACGCGCCGGTCGGCCGCACCGGGGATAAAGGAGGCGTCGGGATCGATACCGGGAAGCAATCCGCTGGAGGGATCCCCCGGGCGGACGTACGGGTCGACCGCGTAGTGAAACTGGTGCGTCGCGTGAACCTGCTGGCCGTTGTAGGACTCCCCGTAGGTGTCGGCGGATTCCCGCCCCACGACGTAGGGAACGGCCGCGGCCGCCATGAGATCGCCCTCGTAGCTGCAGTCCAGGAAGTACGCCGCGCGCACGCGCGCCCCGCTGGTGGTTTGCAGCTCCGCGATGCCGGCGTTCTCCCGGGAGACGCTGCACACGTAGTGGCCGTGCCAGGGCTCGATGCCGTATTCGCGGAGCCATGCCTGCAGGACCCGTTCCGCGACATGGGGCTCAAAGCACCATTCCGTCTCTTTGCCGTAGTGCGCGCCCACCCGCCGGTAGAAATCGAGGGCAAGGCCGCCGATGGCGTCCTGAGTGCCGAAGTCGGTGTAGCTCAAGCCGCAGCTGGTCAGCCCACCGACCCGCCATGAGGGGTTCAACAGGGCCACGTTCAGCCCCAGCCGGCGCGCCTGGATCGCGGCCACGACGCCCGCCGCATTCGCGGCGTAGACGCACACGTCCACCGTCTCCGTTCGGTCCGTGGCCGGGGCTGGGCGGTGGTAACTCGGAAGATCATCCATCGGCGATGCCTTATCCGCGCTCAGTACTTTAGCTTGACCTCGCCGTAGAACGTGCGGGGCGCGCCGTAGGCATCGGGATCGGCGACATAGGCCTCGTTGAGCACGTTGTTGAGGTTGAACTGCAGGGAAAGAACATGGCGGTGGAGGTGAAAGCGGTAACCCGCCGCGAGGTTGTACACGTGGAAGCCCTGGAAGGGAATGCTGGAGGGCGTGCCCGCGAACTCCACGCTCTGGTAGACCATTCCCGCGCCCACCCAGGCCCCAGCGAGCCCGGCCTGGGTGAAATTGTACCGCGTCCACAGGCGGGCCGAATGTCGGGGCGAATAGTTGGACACGGTGCCCACCGCGGCCGGCGTCTGCGTGTCGTCCACGACCCGGGCGTCGAGGTAGGTGTAGCCGAAGAGCAGCTGCCAGTGGGAGGTGATGCCCGCCAGCCCCTGGATTTCGGCGCCACGGGACTGGTTTTTGCCCGAAAGGATGTGGTATTGGACGATCCCGGGCGTGAACGGCGATAGTTCGGCGATATTGGACTGGGTGAGCTGGAAGACCGACGAGGAAAACGACAGCCGGCCCTTCCAGAAGTCGCCCTTGACGCCGGCCTCCAGATTCGAGGCAAGTTGGGGCGCGAAGGGCTGGCCGAATTGGTCCGTGACGGTGTTGGGGTACATGCTCGTGCTGTAGAGCACGTAGACATTGACGGGCGAAATCACGCGATAGGACAATCCGGCCTGCGGGCTGGGCCGGGTGTTCGCGATCGACGTGGATTTGCCGCCGGGCAGCCGGCTGGCCGAAGTCGAGTCCGCGGTGTCGCCGCGGACCCCCAGCAGAAGCAGCCCGTGGTGGTCCAGAAACCAGGTCTGGGTGGCGGCGTACCAGGCGCCGTAGTCGACGTTGAGCTTGGTGTTGACCGATGCGACAGGGTAATCCTGGGGAAAGATGCCCAGGGAGGGGAAGCTGGAGGGGTCGTCCAGATCGTCGAGGTCAAGCGTCGTATCCACTCTGCTTGAGAACTCGTACTCCGTGTTCTCCTGGGCCGTCTTCTCGTAACCTACGAGGAGCCGGTTGTTCAGCGGGCCCAGGTCGAAGTGGCCGACCAGCTCAGCCTGGCCGGACGTGTCGAAATCGTCGTAAAGGTAATGCCGCGGAGCCACAACCTGGTCGTAGCCGTTGGCTGCTATCCGGCCGATGTTGCCCAATTCGTCCTTTTCCTCGACATAGTGATAATAGCTCGCAGCGGCCCGGAGCACCCAGCCGGGCCACAACTGCTGCTCGAGTTCGCCCCGCCAGTCGATTTCATTGATGGTCTGCCACGAGGCGGGACCCTTGAAGTTCTGCTCGACTCCGAAGTTGAGATCCGGGGGATCGCCGGCGGTTCCGTACCGGATCACCTGGCCGAGCGGGGTGCTGTCGTTCTCGTACGACTCGAAGCTGACGTTGATGTTGGTCTTGTCCGTGGGCCGCCACGTCACGGTGGGATCGATGAACTTCTCCTTGCCGTGCCAGTCGTTGATCCAGCCGTATTCCTGGTTCGCCGCGTAGGCGCCCATCACCCGAAATCCGATCTTATCGGTGTCCGGCGGGACAAAATTCACGTCCGCGTCGAAGCGGTAGAATCCGCCGCTGCCGAAGAAGCTTCCGAGGTCGGCCGCGTCGGTGAAGAGGGGCTTCTTGCTGATGGTATTCACGATGCCTCCCGGGCTGCTCACCCCGTAGAGGATGGCGGTGGCGCCCTCCAGGACTTCGATGCGCTCGACGCTGACAGGGTCGTCCAGTCCCATGCTCTGGTAGAACCCGTCCACGTAACGCGTGGCTTCCGCGCCCCGGATGTTGAACTGCGGGCCGTTGAGACTGGTGAGCATGGTGACGCTCGAATCATACTGGAGCATGTTGCGCAAATCGAACGCCGCCGTGTCGGAAATGAGCTCCTGGTTCATGACCTCGAGCGACATCGGCGTGTCCTGGATGGGCACGGCGATGCGGGAACCGGAGATCGAGTTGGCGGCGCGGTAACCGACATCGGACGAACTGACCACTTCGAACGCCTGCAAGGCGACCGTCTCGTCCGGGGTGGAGCCCGCAGACGGGGGAAGGGCGGGTGCGGTTTGGGCCCCGGCCGGAAGCCCAGCGACCGAAAGCAGGAGGAGGAGAAGGAGCGGCTTGGCGCTCGCGCGGGGAGGAAAGCGGAAGGCATGCATGGTGGGGAAGGGTGGCTGCGGAACGGGGGAGCTGGTTCCGTCGGCCCACGCTGCGGCGATACGGCCTTGCATTCAAAGCCGGTTTTGCTCTGATCGTTGAGCAAACCGATGAGCAAGCCGGTATCCCTCCGGGACGTGGCGGTGCGCGCCGGCGTGCACCCGACGACGGTCTCGATGGCCTTGAAGAGCCATCCCCGGATTCCCCCCGCCACACGGGAGCGGATCGCGAAAATCGCGGCCGAGCTCGACTATCGTCCCAATCCGCTGGTCGCCGCCCTCATGCACTACCGGCGCGCCCGCCGGCAGCTCGTCGTGCAGGCCACGCTGGCCTGGGTCACCGATTATCCCACCCGGGACGGATGGAAGGATCCGGACATGGAATGGGCGTACCGGGCCGCCGCGGACCGGGCCCACGAACTGGGATTCAAGCTCGATCCGCATTGGGCGGCGGAACCGGGGATCTCGCCCGCGCGGTTCCGCCAGATCCTGGCCGCCCGCGGGATCACGGGCGTGATCGTGTCCCGCCTGCCTCACGGTGTGACGGATCTGGCGACCGACGTCGCCGGCTTGTCCGCCGTGGGTTTCGGGGTGACCCTGCAGACGCCCGAGTTGCACCGGGTCGCCTACAACCATTTTGACGTGGTGCGCCACGCCGTCGACG
>JBOHXF010000011.1:0-10965 GCA_050737455.1 Opitutaceae bacterium
GCAGGCGCTGCTCGAACTCGCCCTTCATGCTCGCCCCAGCCTGGAGAAGCCCGATGTCGAGCGAGAGCACCGAGACCTCCCGCAGCCCCGGCGGGACGTCGCCCGCGACGATCCGGTGCGCGAAACCCTCGACGACGGCCGTCTTCCCGACGCCGGCCTCGCCCGTGAGGATCGGGTTGTTCTGACGCCGGCGCATCAGGATGTCCACGCATTGCCGGATTTCCTCGTCCCGCCCGATGATCGGGTCGATCTCGCCCGCCCGGACCCGGGCGGTGATGTCGGTCGTGAACTTCTTCAGCGCCTCGCCCTTGCCCATCGCAGCCGGCGCGATCGCGCCGCTCGCGTCGCCCGGAGCCGCGCCAGCGGCGCCGCTGCCGTCGCTCGCGCCGAGCCCGTCCTCGACCGACCCGGCGACGATCCGGGCGAACTCGTCCGCCAGCGCGTCCGGCTTGATCTTGGAGAACTCCTTCGAAATCCCGGCAAACACATTGCGCAGCGCCTGCGTCTTGACGAGCGCGACCGCCACGTGCCCGGTCCGGACGTGGAACTCCCCGTAACCCAGGGAACCGTAGACCCAGGCCCGCTCGACGGCCTCCTCCAGGTGCGGCGAGAAGTCCGAGATCGACGTCGCGCCGCGCGGAAGCCGGTCGAGCGCCGCGACGACGTCGGCTGCAAGCCGGGAGGGTTCGCACCCGAAGTGCCTCACGATCCGGCCAAGATCGTTCTCGGGGGTCTGGAGCAGCTGGTGCACCCAGTGGACGAGTTCCACGTACGGGTTGCCGCGCATCTTGCAGAAGACCGTGGAGGCCTCCAGCGACTTGTAGGCGAGCGGGTTCAGTTTACCGAAGAGTTTGGAGCGTTCGATGTCGGCCATGGTGCGATTTCTGGTCTGGAGTTAAGCGAAATTCAGGCGCATTGCGCGATCAGATCGTCGACCACTTCGCAATCGGCGGGGCGGCCGAGCCAAGTGCTCCAGCCGAGGCGGGCGATGCCCCCCAATCGGGCCTCGGGGATATGGTCCCCCCGCAGGACGAGCTGCAGCTCCCAGAAGAATTCCTCGCCGATGTAGGAGCGCACCCACTCGGCGAGCTGGGCGAAGGCCCGGCCCCCGGGCAGCAGGCTCTCGTATTCCTTCCAGGTGAGCGGACCCATCCGGATGCGAAATTTGAGATGCGAGACCCAGGCGCGCTCGCCGGCGATGCAGGTCGACCCCAGAACCCCGGTCGAAGGCGATGCCCCGAGGCGGCAGCGGCTGTCCTCGGGCAGCTCGAGCCACATCCCCTGGAAGGAGCGGACCTCCGCCGACACCGCCAGGAAATCCGAGAGGATCGCCCCGAGCCCCGCCGCGCTCCGCCCGAGCCCGCCCATCCAGCCGCTGTAGAAAAGCCGCGCCGCCTCAGTGACCTGTCCCGGCTCGGCCGCCCCCGCCGTGCCGAGGCCCGCCAGGCACGCCACGTAGTGGCTGAAGCGCCGCCCGCCCTTCTCCTCGAAATCGACCGTCGGCTGGTTGAGGGCCCAAGCGCGGTAGAGGAGCGAGTAGAACCGGTGGTGGAATAGGTTCAGGAACTGTTCGAGCGTCGGGTCGTCGCTGTGCCTGCGGCGGTCGATGATGTACTCGGTCAGGTGCATCGGCATCGGCCCGTTCGGTCCGAGAAGTCCGCTGAAGCAGAGCTTGAGGCTCAGCCGCTCCCGCTCCGGGTCCCAGGCGGCCCCCGACATTGCCGTCGGTGCGAAGCCCAGGCTCGGGTCCTGGGCCAGGCGCAGGCGCTCCTCGCCCGGCCGAATGGCCGTGCCGATCGACGGCATAGCCATCCGCGTCTGGATGAGCCGCAGCGCGCCGAAGAAGTCGTACCTGCCCGGGTTATCGAGCAGGCCGGCCAGCCCTTCCGGAGGGCCTACAGGACCGGCCGCGTCCCCGTCTGTATCGGCCATCGCATGACCTCCCCTCGCTGGGCCGAGGCGATCACCGCCTCGGTGAATGAATTGATCGAGGTGTATTTGGCGAAAAAGCGATCGGCCACAGCCCCGAAGAGGAAGATGCCGGACCCGGCGAAAGCGTTCTCGTCCAGCCGCAGCGTGAGCTCGGTGCCCCGGACGAACGTGATCGGGCCGGCCGCCTCCACCCTCCGCACGACCGGCCGGGAAACGACCGACTCGACGCCCTCGATCTGCTTCAGCATCGCCCGGTCCGCGGGATCGCTGTAGAGCCGCAGGATATCCCGGAACGGCAGGGATCCGTCGGGCCCGACGCCCCCCACGACCGAGTGGTAGTTGAGGGAGAGATGGCTCACAAGGCGCCAAAGGATCTCGCCATCGACGAAGGCCTCGCGCGGCGTCGTTGGCCCGGTGACGCAGAAGATCCCCTGGACGGGTCCGCCGCCCTCCATCATGAAGTCCGTCCGCGCCTGGCCGATACCCATGCTCAGGGGCAGGTGCCGGTTGGACGCCATGACTTCGACGGCGGCCTGGCGCAGGTCCCCCCGGTACGGCGCGGCCGAGCCGTCGACGAGGGAGAGGTAGAGTTCGGACCCCGTGTAGGAGCTTTCCTTGCCGAAGCGGCGCTCTCGTTCGGTAAGGGTCCGCGGCACGCGGTGCGTCGCGTAAAAGGCCGCGCCCGCCTGGTCGGCGGCCCGCGCCTGGTAGAAAGGCCGGAAATCCTGCACCTCCTCGGCGTTGGCCCCGATGCCCTTGACGTTCTCGATTTGGAAGACCTCGAAGTCCTTCGGGCGCGTCCGATCGACGATGACTTGGTGCTCGTTGAACCGCGGATCGATCATGATCCGGTCCGCGCGCCGGTGCACGAGGTTGATGGCCGGCGTGCAGTAGAGGTCGAAGCTCGACTGATCGATCCGGCCCTCCAGAAGCGGCTCGGCGTTCGCGAGCAGGACGATGACGTCGAAGGCCGTGGCGTCGACCCCGGCCAGCGCCTGGCCGAGGCCGGCCAGCCGGACAAAGAGGAACCGCTGCGGAAAGGCGTAATACTCGCGGATGAGGCGGTATCCCTCGAAGGTCCGGGGGCTCTGCGGCAGCAGCGCCTCGGACTCCGAAAAACCGACCCTGCGCACCGCCGGGCCGGGCAGAGCCCGCGCGAGCGGAATCTTGCCGGCCTCCACAGGCCGGACATAGGCGGCGAGCTGCCGTCCGATAAGCTGCTCGTAGACGCGAACAGGGGTCTCGTCGTTGCCCCGGATATAGAGATCCAGGTGCGGCAGGTGCTTCAGAGCGTCAGCTTTCGGGCCCCCAACGATCTCGAACCGGAAGCGCAGCGCCGCCCGGGCTCCGCTCCCCGCGCCCAGGCCGAGCGTCCCCAGGTCGAGCGTGTAGTACTGGGCCTGCGCGAGGCGGATCGGCCACAGCGTCGTCTCGTGCGCCGTCCGGAATTCGCACGCGGTCCGCTCGTTCTTGCCCGGAAGCGCGCGCAGGATCGTCCCACGCGCCACCCGGTGTCCGGCCACGAGAGCGCCGTCGGCCAGGTTCGGGTCAAACCGCGCGACCAGCATGGAGGGCGTCGGCGACAGGTAGTCGGGATAGATCGTCTCCAGGAGCGCCTGGGTGAAGCGGGGAAATTCCGCGTCGAACTTGTGCCGGACCCGGGCCGTGAGGAACGCGAAGCCCTCCAGGAGGCGCTCGACGAAGGGGTCGGGACAGATCTCCTTGCCCTCCTTGTCCAGCGCCAGCCGGCCAGCGACCTTCGGGAAGGCCGCCGCGAATTCCCCGGACTGCTCCCGGATGAATTGGAGCTCCTCGTTGTAGAGGCCGAGGAATCGCTTGTCCATGAGGTGCGGCGGGCCGGGCGCGGGTCAGAACGCGCAGTCTCCCGTCTCGAGGTCGATGGTCGTCTTCGCGAAGAACTTCTCCGGCGCCGGCTGCGCCCAGAGGTCCGCCGAGATCCGCAGGCTGATGCGGTGGGGGTTCGCCTCGGCCCCAGCCTCCTCGGCACGGAAGACGTGCACCTCGAGCGTCCGCCGGATGATCCGGGGTTCGAACAGAAGCAGCGTCTCCGTGATCTCCCGCTCAAGTTCCTTGATGTCGCCCGAGTTCGCGATCACCGCCGCCAGGTCGCGCAACCCGTAATTGAAGACGGACCGCTCGACCTGGGGAAACTCGGAAAGCGCCTCGTCGTCGCGGTGCCTCTGGCTGTTGAAGATCCAACGGATGTCGCGCAAAACTCCATCCCTGAACCGCGCGTTGCTGACGATCCGCTGGAGCCGGCTCTCGACCTGGACCTTGGGCTGCTCGTCGGTGAGCCGGTCGAGGAGACAGGGCTGGAGGCGGTCGATCGAGGTGAGTTCGGCCATGAGCTTGGGCGGCGACTCCTTCAGCCGGCCGCAAGCCAGTCGATCGTCCTCACCTCCAGGATGGGAAAATCCTTGTCCCCGGCGGTCAGCATACGCTGGCCCGATCCCGCGTACTGCCCCGGAGCGAGCTCGTCCCAGGTGGTCAGCCGCGCCAGGCGCAGGCGGTCGTCAGCCGCAAGTTCGGTCCCGGGATACCGGGTCGGAATCAGGATTGCGGACTCGCCGCCGGTCACCCAGGTCGCCTGCGCCGGGAGCCATACGAGGTGGCGGGTGTCGGTCGGCGCCTCGATCGAGATCCGCCGGATGCGCTCGAAGGGAATCCAATAGTACTTGCCCTCCATGATCGCCTCGCAGACCGGACCCAGGCGGGAATCCGCGTCCGAGAGCCAGGGCACCTCCTCGCCATTGACCTTGGCGGCGAGTTCCGGCGCCCCCTCGAAAGCCGCGGCCCGGAGCCCGGCCTGAGCCGCCGGGTTCCCGGGCTTCAGGGCCTGGACGAGCTTGGCGATCCAGGCCGACGGCTCGCCCAGGATGAGGGGAGTCGTCCGGCCATGGAAGACTTCGCGGCGCAGCGCTTCGCCAAGGAATGCCGGACCGAGCAGATTGAGCCAGCCGCGGTTCTCGTCCCCGAGGGACTCGAAGACCTCGAGCTGCGTCCGCGCCCGGTCCCACTCGCCCATGACGCAAAGCAACTGGAGCAGGCTTAGCCTCAGCTGCGAATCCGCGGCGGCGGCCCGGATCTTGTTTTGAAGCAGCTCCTTGGTTACCGCGAGCTTGCCGGCCCGGAAGGCCTCGGCTACGCCGTCGGATGCGATGTCGGCTTTGAGTTCCATGGCGCGGGCGGCCGGGCTCGGTGCGCCCGGCTCCGCATCGTTTAGCCGGCGTAGCGCCGCCGGCGAGGCCTAGAGCTTTTTGTTCTGGACAGAGCTCCAGCCCGTGATGGTCGGGGAAGCAAGCGACCCGTCAGCTTTCTGCGACGAGAACTCGAACTTCAGCGACGAGAACTTGATCGTGACGGAGTCCACGGGGAGCGCATCGCCGGCCGCGGTGGAGTTGATGTTGTACGAAGAGATGAGGATGTCGGTGAAGTTGAGCTTCAGGTATTCCTGCTGCTTGCCCCCCGCCTTGCGGCAGGTGAGCTGGGCCGTCTTGATGTGCGCGCCCGAGGCGCAGTTGAGAAACAGGTTCGGCGAGGCCTTGCTGGACTTCGCCGCGAAGGAGAAATCCGACATTGCGACCTTGCCGGAGCTCAGGCCGGCGCCCGTGCTCTGGCCACCCTGCTGCGACTCATTCCAGGACCAAGAGTCCAGCTCGATCTGATTCTGATACTTCGAATCCGTGGAGTCTCCCTGGATACCGTCGATGTTGAGAAAATAATCTGCGGCCATTTTTATTGTGGATTTGAGGTTGTTTCTGCTTTGAGGCGGTTCGCCCTGAGCGCCGCCGGAGTTTTGTCGTTGGGTGATCGGAAGCTCGGAGCGGAGGGCGTCCGTCCCGAGCGAAAGGTCAGGCGGTCTTTGCCGACGGCAGCTTCGAGACGAGCCGGAGCGAGACCGTCAGGCCCTCGAGCTGATAGTGGGGGCGCAGGAAAAAGCGCGAGGTGTAGTAGCCCGGGTTGCCGGCCACATCCTCGACGATCACCTGTGCCTCCGCGAGCGGCTTGACGGCCTTGATCTCCTCGGAAGCCGAGCTGTCGACGGTGAACTGGCGGATCCAGTCGTTAAGCCACGCCTGCATGTCCTCCCGCTCCTTGAACGAGCCGATCTTGTCGCGTACAATGCATTTGAGGTAGTGGGCGAAGCGCGTCGTGGCGAACAGGTACGGCAACCTCGCCGCGAGCGCCGCGTTGGCCGTCGCGTCGGGATCGTCGTACTCCTGGGGCTTCTGCAGGGACTGGGCGCCGACGAACACCGCGTAGTCGGTGTTCTTCCAGTGCGAAAGCGGCATGAAGCCGCACTTGGCAAGCTCGGCCTCGCGGCGGTCGGTGATCGCGAGCTCGGTCGGGCACTTCATGTCCACGCCCCCGTCGTCGGTCGGGAAGGTGTGGACCGGCAGGCCGTCGACCATGCCGCCGCTCTCCGCGCCGCGGATCCGCGCGCACCAGCCGTAGAGCTTGAAGGCGCGGGTGATGTTCGAGGCCATGGCGTAGGCCGAATTGGCCCATGTGAACTTCTCGTGCGCCGCGCCGGCGGTGTCCTCCTCGAAGGCGAAGTCCTCGACGGGGTTGGACTTGGCGCCATAGGGCTGGCGGGCGAGGAACCGCGGCAGGGCCAGGCCGAGATACCGCGCGTCCTCCGACTGGCGGAGCGAATTCCAAGCGGCGTACTCCGCGGTCGTGAAAAGCTTCGAGATGTCGCGCGGATTGCTGAGCTCCTGCCAACTGCTGAGGTTCATGACCGACGGGGCGGCACCGGTGATGAACGGGGCGTGGGCGGCCGATGCGATTTGCGCCATGCCGCGCAGGATCTCGACGTCCGGAGGGGTGTGGTCGAAATGGAAGTCTCCGACGATGGCGCCGTAGGGCTGGCCGCCGGGAGCGCCGAACTCCTCCTCGTAGAGCTTCTTGAACAGAGGGCTTTGGTCCCAAAGCGCGCCCTTGAACTTCTTCAGGGTCTTGCCGAGCTCCGGCTTGGAAATGTTGAAGACGCGGATCTTAAGCTTCTCGTCGGTCTCGGTCCGGGAGACCAAGTGGTGCAGGCCGCGCCAGGCTCCCTCGAGCTGCTGGAAATCGGCGTGGTGGAGGATCTTATTGACCGATTCCGTGAGCTTCTTGTCGATCTCGGCAATGATGGCCTCGATCGTGCGCACCGCGTCGTCGGATACCGTGGCAACCCCGGCAAGCGCCTGCTCGGCGAGGGTGCGGACGGCTTGCTCGATGGCGGTCTTGGCGGCGTCGGACTTCGGTTTGAACTGCTTCTTCAGCAGGCTGTCGAACTCCGACGCCTCGATGGTGGCGCCGGTCGATTTTGACTTCAGCAGATTTTCTTCAGCCATGGGGAGTGAGGGGCCGGATGTTGCGATTAGGCGCCCGCGGCGGGCTTGGGCGCGGAAGCGAGCGACTTCAGGACTTCGGGATCGCTCAGGGCCTTCGAGATGAGATCCTCGGCGCCATCCTTTCCGTCCATGTAGGAAAGCAGGCTCGAGAGCTGCGTGCGCGCCTCGAGGAGCTTGCGCAACGGCTCGACCTTCTTGGCGATGGCTCCCGGGGAAAAATCCTCCATGCTCTCGAATGTGATGTCGACGTTCAGGCTCCCCTCGCCGGTCAGCGTGTTGGGGACCTGGAAGGCCACGCGGGGCTTCATCGCCTTGAGGCGCTCGTCGAAGTTCTCCGCGTCGATATCGAGGAATTTCCGATCCTGGATCGGAGCGAGCGGGTCGGCGGGCTTCCCCGAGAGATCGGCCATGACCCCCATGACGAACGGGAGCTCCACCTTCTTCTGGGCGCCGTACAGCTCCACATCGTATTCGATCTGCACTCGCGGAGCCCGGTTTCTTTGGATGAACTTTTGTGACGAGGCCATAAGGAAGCTGAGATTTAGGCTGAGACGCGGGCGGCGGGGCGGTCAGGCTGAGGCTGAGGACTCGACCGCTCCGATAAGCAAATTTATCTTTTCGCGCGCTTCGGGTGTCAACTCATTCATCAGTTGGACGAAATCCATCGGCACGATCCGCATGGCGCGCTGCAGGAGAAAGGGGACCGGACTGGATGGCTCCAAGTCGCGGTAATAAGCGATGACCGATTCCAGCGCCCGAAGGACGTCGCTTCTCGAACGGACGCCCCCGCTGAAGGATCCGCCCGTTCCCGCGGATGCTGCGGTGTCGCCTGCGAGCACGGCGGCAGTCTCCCCGACCGAGACGGCCCCGCTCCGCGGGTCGAGCCACGCGAGGATCGACTTGATTTCCTTCTGCAGCGGGGCGAATGCGGGAAACTGCGCCGGACCCGCCTTGGCCTTGAAAATGGCCTCGATCGCGGCCAGCTCTTCGGAGATCGCCCGGGCGGACGCGGCCACGGCCGCGACACTCTCCGCGCCGATCTCCTTCTTGGCCGCGTCGAGCAGGGCGGAACTCGGAGCGGGGCCCGCCTCCGCAGGCCACGGAGCCTGTTCCTTGACGGCGAGATAGTGCTCCAGTCCGAACCGTCCGGTTCTCGGCGCCGACAGGAGCGGGGTCTTGCGCAGGCCGGTGACGACCTTCAGAAGATCGCCGTCCGAACCGAGGGGCGCCGTGAGATTCGTGAGCGCGTTGACCCGCTCCGCGGGGTCGTTGTTTTCCGTTGCGTCGAGCAGCGGAAAGACTTCAGGCCAGTACCGGTCGAGATAGCCGCGCAGGAGCTGAAGGCCGGAAAGGAAGCCGGGAAGCCCGTCCGCCCGCAGGAGCGCCGCGGTGAGGATGGACCCGATCCGGAGATCCTTGGCGGCCGCGGCCATCTCCAGGGCACGGGCACGGAGCCCCGCCCAGTCCGGCTCCTCGGCTTTTGAAAACTGAGTCTCGGGCTTGCCCTGCGCCAGCGTCTCGAGCTCGGAAAGCGCCCCCGACGCCCAGGGGTCGTCGCCGCACGGAGCGCCGTCGCGCACCGGAGCCAAAAGTTCGTCGAGGTTGACCTTGGAAGCCAATGAAGGTGAAATTACGAATCCGCGGCCTTGAAGCCGGCCCGGGGAAAGGCAGGGACGGTTAAAGCCACCGGATTTCGCTTTGGCAAGCCGTCTGTTTGCGAGCCCTCCACGAGCGTTTGCAGGAACTGCGGATCCACGTAAAGCCGCGGGCTGAGAATGCTGCCGTAGATCTGGGCCTTCGACCCGGCCAATTCCTTGCGGGTGAGCCCGAGGAGCGCGATCCGGCGCATGACCTCCCGCAGCTCGGAGGTGAATCCGACGATCCGGGCGGCGTCCGGGTCGTGCCGGGTCCGCAGCCAGGAGCGGAAGGCGTTCGCGTCCCCCTGCGGGAACGCCGACGAGAAGGCGTCGTAGCTTTTCGCGAGCGAGGACGCGACCGGGTTCAGCTTGCCCTGCGCCTTACCGAGGAGACCGATCTGAACGGCCAGACGGATGACCTCGCGCACCGAGCGGTCCTCCACCCGGGCGTCCGCCACCTGATAGTCGGAGAGCTGCGGGTGCGCCTTCTCCGGAATCGCAACGAACAGGCCCTCGTGCCACTGGCGGGAGAGGATCTCTTTCGGCAGCAGTCTGCGTGCGTATATTCCCAGGGCCTGCAACTGCTCGCGGACGCCTTCGCTCAACTCGGCCTCGGGCGCGGGAGCCTGCTGCTGGCCGATCGGCACCTCGGGCACGAAAGCCTCCTCAAGCGAATCTCGGGGATCGGCTCCCGTCGAAACGATGGTCCGCAGCGAGATCGCCGTCGCCGATCCGAAGTTCTCCTGGCTGATGAAGCTGTTCTGAAGGCTGCTGAATCCGGGCTTCGTCGACAGATTGAGATAGACCAGGTTCGGGATGATCGGCCGGAAATTGTTGTTCGCCAGCAGATCCGCGACGAAGACGTTGTGGGCCCCGGAGGAATCCGGCAGGATCTTGAGCACCAGCGGCCCGCCGCTGCTGATGATGTTGCCCGTGTGTGCGGCGTAATCGAAGAAATCCGAATCGGACGGCGAGGCGGGCGCGAACTGTGCCCGGGTCGGGATCGTCCCGAAGCGGGCGTTGAAGAAGAGGACCGCGCCGGCGACGAGGTCGGTCCCGAGGTCCGGCGCCGGTGTGCCGGAGGGCGTCGTCGGCAGGACGTTCGCCGGCCCGCGCGAGCGCAGGAAGATGCTCGGCCCGTTCTCGCTCGCCGTCGAAAGGACGAGGTAGTTGGCGGCGGCCGTGCTGCTCAGCGTGATCCCATCGCCCGCGGCCGTACCGTCCGAAACCGCGATCAGCGAGCCTCCGCCGACGGCCAGGCGCTCGAGGGGCTCGACGACGATGCTGGAGGCGAAAAGGTAGAGATCGCCGGGGTTGGACTTGTAGATGGATGAGGCGAGCGGGACGCTCGTCTTCAACGCCGAGCCACCCGTCCCGCTTCCGAGCGTGATCGTGCCCGCCGCCGAATCGATGCGCGTGTCCGCCGGATCGGTCCCTGTATTGAAGGCGAGGTAGGAATTGCCGGTCGAGGCGACCTCGTTGCCGATCCCGAGGGAGATGTTCCCTTGAGCCCAGATGTTGCCGGTGACGTTGACGTCCCCTCCGTCGGTGGAGACGCTGGCGAGCCGGCCGGATTCGGATCCGAGGTCTCCCAGGGCGGAAACGACCGTCTGCGGCGCGTCGAGTTCGAGCGCGAAACCCGTCCCGGAAACCGCCTGTTCCAGCGTGATCCCCGGACCCGAGTCGCCCGTGCTGCTGAGGACGGTGTTCTGCCGGAGCGTCACGGCTCCCGCATAGTCCTGGGCGCCGGAGGTCGTCACAGTCGGCGTCGCCGTCGCGCTTCCCGGGACATCGAAGATGGCGCTGCCGACCGACAGGCTGGCCAGCGGCGTCGCGGCGCCGACCGCCTTGCCGAACTGCGTCGCGCCGGAGGTTTCGACCGCGAGCGCGAAGCCGCCGTCGACCGTTCCGTTGAAGGCAATCGTGCCTCCGCCGCTGCTTTGGAGCGTCGTGTCCCGCTGGAGCGCGACGGCGCCGCCGTAGGTCTGCGCGCCGGTCGTGGTCACCGTGGCCGAGCCGGCCGGCGCCGCATCCGG
>JBOHXF010000012.1:0-13121 GCA_050737455.1 Opitutaceae bacterium
CACCTACGCGCTGAACGGCACCGGCCTAACGCTCGCCGGACCGTGGTTGCTGCTCGGCGTGACGATTACGGCCTGTTCGCTGCTCATCGCCTACGGGTTCTCCCCAGCGCGGCGGAGCTGGCGTTGAGCACGAGCAAAAAGGCCGGCCGATGAACGGCCGGCCCGAAAAAGTAACGTCGCAAAGCGCGAGTCGCGTCAGGCCACGCGCTCGACGATCAGTGGCGGCGGCGTGGGCCGCTTCGGGGCGAGGCGGTAGGCGTTCTTGAAGTATTCGAGTGCTTGCTCCAGCTTCGCTTCGTCGTTGTAGTGGATCATCATCAGCGGCTCGCCCTGCTTCACCTGCGTGCCCACCTTGCGGATCTCCGACACCCCGACCGCGTAGTCGATCTTGTCGTGCGCGTTTTCCCGGCCGCCGCCGAGAAGATGGACGCCCCGGGCGATCATCGCGGCGTTGATCGTGTGGACGTAGCCGCGCTTCGGCGCCGGCAGTTTTCGGATGTGCCGCGCTTGGGGGAACTTATCAGGATGGTCGATGAACGACGGGTCCCCGCCCTGCGCCTTGACGAGCTCCTTGAACTTCGCGAGGGCGGACCCGTCGGAAAGATGCCGCTGAACGGTCTGCTTCGCCGAAAGCGTCGATCCGGCGACCCCGGCGAGCCGGACGATCTCCATGCCGAGCTTGAGGACGAGCTCCTTCATGTCCTCCGGGCCCTCGCCCTTGAGCAATTGGATCGCCTCCTTGACCTCGAGCGAGGTGCCGACCGTGTCACCGAGCGGCTGGTTCATATCGGTGACAAGCGCCACGCAGCGGCGCTTCATCGAACGGCCGACCCGCGTCATGGAGCGCGCAAGCTGCTTTGCCTGCTCCAGATCCTTGATGAAGGAGCCGTTGCCCCACTTGACGTCGATCACGAGGCCCTCCGCCCCGGCAGCGAGCTTGCGGGACAGGACGCTGCCGGTGATGAGCGGCAGGCTCGGGATCGTCCCGGTCTCCTTACGCAATTCGTAGAGCTTCGCGTCCGCCGGAGCCAGGTCTTCGGTCTGAGCGACGATGGCCCCGCCGATCCGGCCCAGCTGAGCGGCGAACTGATCGTTCGGCAGGTTCCCCTTGAAGCCCGGCACCGCGGACAGCTTTTCCAAGGTGTTGATGATGTATTCGTGCTCAATTCCGCACATCATCGGCACCACGACCCCCGAGGCCATTGCGAAGGGGACGAGCACGAGCGCCGTCTTGTCCCCCACTCCACCCGTCGAATACTTGTCGATCTTGGGCTTCGCAATGTTCGAAAGGTCGATCACCTCGCCGGAAAGCATCATCTCCTCGGTGAGATCCGCCGTCTCCTGCGCGGACATGCCCGAAAAGTAAATCGCCATCGCCAAGGCGGCGAGTTGGTGCTGGGGCATTTCCCCATCCAGCGTGCTGTCGATGATGTAGCGGATCTCTTCCTGCGTGAATTCAGCGCCGTCCCGCTTCTTCTCGATGAGGAAAGTGAAGCTGGGTTTGATGAACCGGCGGGCGGGAATGCTGCGTTTGTTCGTCATTGAATGGAGGAAGCGGGACTTTCCGCTTCCGTAAAGTTTACGAGCCAACCCGCTCCCGGGCGAATGTCGAGCCAAAACTGCACTCCCGCCAGCGGTTTGCGGATGTGGGCCGCTCGTCGTCGTTCCAGGGAAATCCGCGCTTGCGCGGCACCCTCCGCCGGGCGATGAAACCCCCTTTACTTTGGACATGCCCGCTTCCTTCAATCCGGCCGATGATCTTGATGCCGCTCTGCGGACCGCCGCCGGCCGGATCGACGTCGATTCGGCGATATTCGATCCAGAAGTACGTGCGGCCGAGCCACTTCGTGGTGATTTCCAAGCGAACGGCGCGTTGGCCTGGGCGAAGCGCACCCGCTCGAACCCCCGGACCTTGGCTGAACGGCTGGTGGCCGCGTTGCCCGAGACGATTCGCTCCGCCTACGAGGTCGAGGTGGCCGGGCCCGGTTTCGTCAATTTCCGGCTGAAGCCGGAGACGCTCAAGGAATGGCTGAACGCGCATGCGACGGCCGACGCTTTGGCCGCTGCGGCGGCCGCTGAGCGCCGGGGACGGACCGTCCTCATCGATTTCGGCGGCCCGAATACGGCCAAGCAAATGCACGTCGGCCATTTGCGTTCCGCCGTGATCGGCGAAGCCATCGCCCGCCTGCTGTCTTTCACGGGGGCGTCCGTCATCCGCGACAATCATCTGGGCGACTGGGGGACCCAGTTCGGCAAGCTCATTTACGCGTATCGCCGCTGGGCGGATCCGGCCGCGCTCGCGGCCGATCCCCTGGCCGAACTCGAACGCCTCTACAAGGCGGGGAACGAAGCGACCCCAGAAGGTTCGCCCGAGCTGGGCGAGGCCCGGCAGGAGCTGGTGAAGCTCCAACACGGCGATGCGGAAAGCCTGGCGCTGTGGAAAAGCTTCACCGACGTCAGCCTCGCCGCCTTTCAGGAAATCTACGAGCGGCTCGGCATTCGGTTCGACTTCAACCTCGGCGAGAGTTTCTACAACGACAAGCTCGAGCCGGTCTACCGCGAGCTCGCCGAGGCCGGGATCGCCGCCGACAGCCAGGGCGCCCTCGTGGTGTTCCATCCGGAGCATCCCCGCTTCAAGACGCAGCCGTTCATCATCCGCAAATCGGACGGGGCCGCGAACTACGCCTCCACCGATCTGGCCACGCTTCTTTACCGTGCGGAGCATTTCCGGGCCGACGCGATCCTCTATGTGGTCGACAAGCGCCAGGGCGATCATTTCGAGCAGCTATTCCTCACCGCGGAAAAGTGGTTCCGGCACACGGGCCGCCGCCTGCCCCGGCTGGAACATGTCGACTTCGGGACAGTTCTGGGGAACGGGGGCCGCCCGCTCAAGACGCGCAGCGGAGACAACATCCGGCTGAAGGATCTGCTCGCGGAGGCCCGGGAGCGGGCCTTCGCCCTCGTGACGGGCAAGAACCCGGAGATTCCTGAAGCCGAGCGCCGCGAGATTTCGGACGTCGTGGGGATCGATTCCGTGCAGTATGCGGACCTGTCCCAAAACCGCTCATCCGATTACGTGTTCTCCTGGGAGAAGATGATTTCCCTGGAGGGAAACACCGCCGCGTACCTGCTCTATGCGGTGGCCCGGATCCATTCGATCATCCGGCGGAACGCGGGCGAAGCGGCGGAGGAACGGCTTTCCGGCCCGCCCGAGACGCCGGGCGAGTTCGGCCTCGCGCGCAAGCTCGTGGGGTTCCCCGACGCGATCCGGCTCGCTTCCAGCACTCTTCGGCCGCATTTCCTCGCCCTGTACCTCTACGAACTCGCCGGGCAATTCAGCGGTTTCTACACGACCGACAAGGTTCTGGACGAGGACCCGCTCGTGCGTTCGCGCCGGATCGCCCTCTGCCGGCGCACGGCGCTCTTCCTCGAAACCGGCCTCGGCCTGCTCGGACTACGGACCTTGACGCGGATGTGACGCGCCCCTTAGGTTTCTCGGCTTCCGCCCATGATTTCCTGGATCCAGCGCTCGTTCCAACAGCACTTTCGCATCATCTTCGGCGTGCTGCTCGCGGTGACCATCGTCTCGTTCATCATCACGATCGGCGCGGCCCCCGGGATCGGCCAGGGCGAGCACACAGCCCAGGAGAATTTCTACGGCCACAACCTGGCCTCGCAGATTGTGATGCAATCCCTCGATGCCCAGGCGAACCTGAGCATCGAACTGCTCTATGGCTACAATCCGGCCGACCAGGACCAGACCACCCTTTACGGCGAGCAGCGGCTGGCCGCGCTTGCCCTTGCCGACCAATTGCACCTGCCGACGCCCGCGCCGGGTTCGTCGGCCGTGCGCGACTATATCCGGACCCTTCGCGCGTTCGCGGGGCCCGACGGTCGGTTCGATCCGGAGCGCTATGACAAATTCCGCGCGAATCTCGCCAATTCCGGCCTCGGCGACGCGGACATCGCGCGCGTCCTGGTGGACGATGTCCGCATCGCGCGGCTGCGCAAGCTGATCGCGGGCCCGGGTTTCATCCTGCCCTCCGACGTCAAGTCCGCGCTGCGCGACAGCGACACGCTCTGGACGGTCGCGACGGCCGACGTCGACTACGCGAGCTTCCACCCGGACATCAAACCCACGCCAGCCGAGCTCGCGGAATACTTTCGCGACAACCAATTCCGGTACGAGATTCCGCCCCGCGTCTCCGCGGGTTACGTCCTGTTCCCGGCAGCGGCCTACCTCGGCCGGGTGCATCTGACCGACGCGGAAATCCGCTCCTATTACGAGCGGGATCCCGCGCACTTTCCCAAGCCCGCCGCACCCGCCGGCGCAAAGGCCCCCTCTGTCAAGAATCCCAATCCCGACGCCGATTTCGACGCCGTGCGGCCCAAGGTGGAGGCGGCGTTGAGGCTCGAACGCGCCAAGGCCGCCACGGCGAAGGCGGCCTCGGATTTCGCGTTCGGTCTCTATCAGAACAAGGTCGCCGGGGGCGCCCCGCTCCGAGCCTACCTCGCCGCCCAACACCTGACCGAAGAGCCGCTCAAGCCGTTCACTGAAGCCGAGGGCCCGGCTGAACTCGGCGGCTCACAGGAGATTTCGCAGGCGGCCTTCGAGCTCAACGCCGACAGGTACTATTCCGACGCCATAACGACTCCCCGCGGAGCGGTCGTGGTGCTGTGGCAGGGCATGCTTCCGGCGCGCGAGCCCTCGTTCACGGAAGTCCGCGCGAAGGTGACTTCCGACTACATCGAGAGCGCGCGGCGCCGGATGTTCATCGGGCTCGGACAGAGCCTGCGGACGCAGATCGCCCGCGCGCTCAAGGCCGGCCGCACCTTCGAGCAGGCGGCGGACGCCGCGGCCGACGACGACCATGTGAAGATCAAGGCAAGGTCCTGGCCCGCGTTCACGATGCGGGACAGTCCCAAGGATTTCGCCGAAACCGCGCTTTCCACGCTTCAACACCTGAAGCCGGGCCAGATCTCGCCGATGGCGGTCTCCTCCGATCAGGGCTACCTGGTCTATGCCCTCGGCGAAAAGGCCCCCGATCTTTCGGAAAGCAATCCGCGCTACGCGCAGATTCGCGGAGAGCTCGCCGCAAGCTTCGCCACCCGCACCGCCAACGAGTATCTGAGTCAACTGACGGACAACGAGCTCGCCCGGGCGAAGGGCGCGGTTCCCTGACCGGAAGACCGAGCTCCCCGCCCCGGGCGCCGCGATTGGGGTTGCAAGGCAATCCCGAAGCTTTTCACGTGCCGGCTGGCGACCGCCCGGTTTCTTCGCCTCCTCCCGCCTCCACCATGCGCCCCGCCCCGCCGCCCGCCCGCGCCGCGATCGCCGTCCTGATCGCGCTCGCCCTCGGCGGCGCCCTCCGCGCCCAGCCGGCGACTCCTTTGGGCGGCATGCCCGCGATCGTGGCGGCGCCGGACCACCCGTCCGGCGGTCTGCGGCTCACGCTGGAGCAATCCGTGGCCGAGGCTCTGGCCAGGAATTTCTCCGTGCGGATTTCTTCGTATTCGGTCGACCAGGCGAAAGCCGGGGTGGTCATCGCGCAATCGGTCTACGATCCGGTCCTCGGGGTGCAGTGGCAGGATCTCGTGAACAAGAGCCCCGACGTGACCGCCGAGGCCGTCGCGGTCGGCACCTCGGGCGAGTCGATCATCGCGGCCTATCCTTATTCGAGCACGCAGCAGGCGACGATCTCCGCGACGCAGAACGTGCCAACAGGAGGCCAGATCGCCGTCGGCTACAATCTCGGGCGGGACTTCAGCACGCCCGCGAGCCTCTTCCTCAATCCGGCGTACACCGGCAATGTTTCGCTCACCGTGTCGCAACCGCTTCTGCAAGGCGCGGGGCTCGCCTATTCGCGGGCGGCGATCGAACTCGCGCGCGCGGGCGAGCGCGTCGCCCGGATCAACATGAAGAGCGCCGTCCTGACGATGATCTACAATGTCGAAACCGCGTACTACGACGTGGTGTTCGCGCGGCGCCAGTACGTCGTCGCCCAGGACAACGTCCGGCTGAGCCGGCAGCTTCTGGACGAGAACAGGATCAAGCGAAAGACGGGCGTGCTCACCGATCTCGACGTCGTGCAGGCGCAGGCGGCGCTCGCGACCGCTCGGAGCCAGCTCATCGGCTACAGGCAATCCATGGAGAACGCCGCGGACACGCTGCTTCAGGCGATGGGTGAGCGGCAATTCAAAGTGCCCGTCGGGACCCTTGCCGTCCCGCCGCCGCCCGCCGCCGCCGTGTCGTTCGATGTCGCCTACAAGCTCGCGCGCGACAACGGGCCGAGTCTCGCCGTCGTCCAGGCGACGATCGAAGAGTACAAGCTCCAGGCGCTTCGCGCCAAGCGGGAGGCGCTGCCGCAGCTCGGGGTGACCGGGGGGGCCGGTCGCTCGTCTATGCAGAGCTCGTATGCGGACGCTCTGAATCGGACGTGGAGCGGTCCCGGCTACAACTGGCAGGCCGGCCTCACCTTCAGTTTTCCCTGGGGGCTTCGGCAAAGCCGCGCCCAATACCGCCAGGCGGAGGACAGCGTGCGGGCGGAGCAGACCGTCCTCGAACAGGCCGACCAGACGCTGGTTGTGCAGATTCGCGCCGCGGTGCGCGCTGTCCGATCGAACCAGGAGGCCGTGGTCTCCGCCGGAGAGGCGACCCGCCTCAGCGAAAAGCAGTACGACCTGCAAAAAGGGAAGTTCGACGCGGGTCTGGCGACGAGCTACGATGTCCTGCAGGCCCAGTATGAGCTGGAATCGGCGCGGGTCAGCCAGCTCCAGGCCGAAGTGAACCTGCGCCTGGCCGTGGCGGATCTGCATTTCCTCGAAGGAACGAGCCTGGAGACCTATCGGATCAAGCTCTGAGGAAAGGAAAGCCGCCGGGATCTCGGCGGACCGGATGGCCGTTGGCACCGAGCGGACTGACTTGCTTGAGCCATCCCGAGTGAGAGGTCCCCTCGACAAGGTTTCAGCCGAACCAGCCGCTCGGCGGCTCCGAGTCGGCGGGTATTGAAGCGTGCGGCTGGAGCTGCGTGCGGAACCAGGTTCGCTGCTTTTTCACGAGGGCACGGGTCGATTGGACAATGGTCCGCTCCAGGTCGGCTGCCGAGAGCCGGCCGTCCAGGTGCGCGAGCACTTCGCGGTAGCCGATCGCGCGCGCCGCGCTGGGATTGCCCCGCAGACCCTGTCCGAGCAGGCGCTTCACCTCGTCGACCAGTCCCGCCGCAAGCATCGCGCGGGTGCGCGCCGCGATGCGGCGCTCGACCTCCTCCGGCGGACGTCCCAGCTCGACGAGTTTCACGTTCCAGCCGGCGAACGGGGCCGGCTGCCTCGCGAAATCCGCCGCGAGCGCGGCAAGGCCGCGGCCGGAGGCGAGGCAACGTTCGAGCGCCCGAGCGACGCGACGCGGATTCGACGGGTCCACCTCCCCCAGCCCGTCCGGATTGAGCCGGCGCAAATCCTCGACTGCGGCGGGCAGACCAGCCTCCCTCAAGCGGAGCTCCACCTCGGCCCGGATCCGCGGGGGAACCTCGATCCCATCCGCGACCGGGCCGAAAAAGCACTTCAGGTAAAATCCGCTTCCGCCGACGACCAGGATCTGCCGCCCCCGCGCGGCGATTTCATCGGCGGCCTCGCGGGCAAGCCGCGCGTAGCGGCTCACATCCATCGGTTCCGCGACCGGCAGGATGTCGATCAGGTGATGGGGCACGCGCGAGCGCTCCTCCGCCGCGGGCTTTGCCGTGCCCACATCCATGCCGCGGTAAAACAGGAGCGAATCGCACGAGAGGATTTCCGCGCCGGCGGCACGCGCCCACCGGAGCGCGGCTTCGGTCTTCCCCACGGCGGTCGCGCCGGTGAGCACATGCACCGAAGGCGCGGCCGGCTTCACGCGGTCCCGCCGCCCACCCGGTTGCGACCCCCGGCTTTCGCCCGGTAAAGGGCCTGGTCCACGCGGGCCAGGAGCGCGCCCCCGCTTCCGGCCTCTTCCGGAAACACCGCGAGGCCGATGCTCGCGGTCAGCGTGACCGCGGCCGCGCTCGTGACGATCGCCTCCGCGCCGACCGCCTCCCGAAGCCGGTCGGCCACGCGCAGCGCCGCCTCCCGGGGCGTTCCCACGAGCAACACCGCGAACTCGTCGCCGCCGATCCGGCCCGCGTAGTCGACCATCCGAACCGCCGACGCGATCCGGCGGCCGGCTATGCGCAGCACTTCGTCCCCCACTCCGTGCCCGTGGACATCGTTCACCGACTTGAATCCGTCGAGATCCAGCATGAGCAGGGCGAGCGGATGGCCGAACTGCTGGGCCCGCTCCTCCTCGATTTTCTGCACGCGCTGGAATTCCCGCCGGTTGAGCAGCCCGGTCAGTTCGTCGTGCGTCGCGAGCCGATGCAGCGTCTCCAGCGTCTCGGCCAGCTTCAACGCGTAGCGCAGGGACCGCTCGAGCGCCGCGGGCAACAGCTCGCCCTTGACCAGGAAATCGAACGCGCCCGCGTCCATCGCCTGGATGTCGATGTCCCGCGTCGAATCGGCTGTGAGAAAGATGATCGGCGTCCGGCAGCCCCGCGAAACCGCTTCGCGGATCAGCTCCAGCCCGTCGTGGTCGCTCAATTGAAAATCGAGCATGCAGGCGGCGTAGCCGCCGTCCAGCAGCCGCTTGAGGCCGCCCCCGTAGGTGGGCTCCCAGTCGAGCGCGAACTGCTCGCCGCGAAAACGCCGAAAATGAGCGCGGGTCAGCCGAAACTGGAGCTGATCGTCGTCGATGAGCAAAATCCGGCGCTGGCCCTGCTCGGCGACGGTCATCGACGGGTCCCTGCCACCAAATCCGCGGCGAGCGCGGCGAGCGCCGGCCCGATCCCGCGGCGATCGTCAAGGTGATCCCGGACCGTGTTGACGAGCGCGCTGCCCACCACCACGCCGTCCGCGGTCCGCGCCACGTCGGCCACGTGCTCGCGGCGGGAAATGCCGAAGCCCACCGCCACGGGCAGCGGCGTATGGCGCCGGATCCGGCCGACCGCCTCCGCGATGCCGCTTGCGATCTCCTCGCGAACACCCGTCACGCCCTCCCGCGAGACATAGTAGATGAATCCGCTTGCAGCGGCCGCGATCCTGTCCAACCGGGCCTCCGGTGTCGTTGGGGCCACGAGGCATACCGTGTCGAGACCGGCGGCCCGGGCGGCCGCTCCCATTTCCACCGCCTCCTCGGGCGGAAGGTCCAAGGTGAGCATCCCATCGACGCCCGCGGCGCGCGCCGCCTTCACGCTCGCCTCCACACCGTTCGCGAATACCAGATTGTAATAAGTGTAAAGGACGATCGGCACTTCGATCCCCGCTCCGCGCAGCCGCCGAACCAATTCCAGCGTGCGTTCGGGCGTCATGCCGGCAGCCAGCGCCCGCTGCGCCGCCAACTGGTTCGTCAGCCCGTCGGCAAGGGGATCGGAGAATGGAACCCCGAGCTCCAATACGTCGATCCCTGTCGACACTAAAGCCTTGCAAGCCTCGATTCCCGTATCGAAATCGGGATCTCCTGCGCACAGATAGGCGACGAAAGCGGCGCGGCCTGCGCTCCGGGAGCGCGCGAACGTCTGGGCAAGGCGGGACATGACGGGAAGTGTGCGGCAAAACGGCGCAGGTTGGAGCAAAAAAACGTTCTCCACGGCTTCTCTTGGGCTCGGATCCTTCTCGGCGCCCTCGTCGAAGCCGAGGTCGGGCCGACCAAGCAAAAGATTCTGGCTTCGCCCCGATCCGGCGTTCAGTCAAAGCCGAACTCCACCAGCACCGGGCGATGATCGGACAGGAACGTCCGCAAGATCCGGCATTGCACGTCACGGCAGTGCTGGGGCAGAAGGACAAAATCGAGCCGGCGCCGCGGCAAGGCCGACGGGAAGGTGGCCCCCGCCTCGGGATAAAGCGTGTATTTGGCGTAGTTATGCATGTGTTCCAACAGCGCCGCCGTAGCGTCGTCCCGGGTATGCGGGTTGTTGAAATCGCCGCAAATGATAGGCGGCATCGCCCACTCCGCCGAATCGTGCCGCTGCTTGTCGCGAAGCCAGGTGATGAGCCGGTCGAGCTGGCGCAGCCGCGCGGCGCGGGATGCCGCGTGAAAATGCAGGTTGACCACGGGGATCAGCCTCCCGCCGGTCTCAATTTCGGCGAACAGAAAGCCCTTCTCGCCAAATTGCTTCATTCCAAACACCACCGTCTCGGTCTCGACGAACGCGTAATGCGACAGCAGCGCGTTGCCGTACGACAGGTTCATGAATCCCTCCCGGCGGTTGTTGATGCCGAAGACCGCGTGAGGGAATTTCGCGTGGACTCGCAAGTAGTCCAAGTGGTCAAAGCTGCCGGCCCACCGCGAATTCTCGTCGATCTCCTGCATCGCGACGAGATCCGGCTTCACCCGGCTGAAGAGCGTCGCGATCTTGCGGAGATTGGCGCGGAGCTTCCGCGGCGAGGTCAGGCCCTGGATCGGCGCCAAGCCCCGCCCATGCGCGATGTTGAAGGTGACGAGGCGAAGCCGGGGCATGGATCAACGTAGGGAACCCCTCGCGTCCCGCGCGTCAAGCAACCCCAGCCGCACGCGCCCACCTACCAGGCCGTCCGGCCCTCTCCGTGAGCCGGGCTTCAATCTTCCCGAACCTCTTGACGAACGCCCGGCCGATCCCGCCCGTCGGTCTACGATTCCCCTACCGCAACCGCCCATATCCCATCCGTTCGCTCGGCCGGCTTGACACGCCAACCGGCACTTGGAAGCCTATTCCCCTTTTGCGGCGGCCATAGCTCAGTTGGTTAGAGCACAAGATTGTGGATTTTTCGGGGTGTTTTTCCGATCATAGCCCATGTGGCTTCAAGTCGTCTAACCGTTACATATCAGACGATTGCGAAAACAACCATCTTTCTCTCTTTCCCGCAATTTGGCCCATTTTTAGCCTGTGCTGTAGAAAACCGCTGTAGAAGATAATTTCGTTAAGAACCCGGAATCTTCGCCCGTGCATCGCTTGCGAAAGATCCGGGCACCAGTAATTTCCTCGATATCTCCGGGCGGGAATTGCGCCCGATGCCGTGCTTCTTGAGGGGAAGACCCATTTACGGTATTCTCTTGATCGTCCCTACGATCTGTTTAAGTTCTGTGTATGCCCTTCAAGACCATCAGCGTCGATCTCGACGCGTACCGCGCCCTCAAGTCCGCCAAGGAAACGGAAAGGGAGTCCTTTTCCGCCGTGATTAGGCGTGTCGTCGAAACTCCGCCCGCCGCCGACTTCGGCGGCCTCCTGAAACAGTTGGACTACCTGGCCGGCCGCGGTGTCTTCACCGCCAAGGAACGCGCCGAACTCCGCCGCAAACAGCAAAACCCACTCCGGTCCCGTTCGCGCCTGGCTCGGTCCGGCCATGCTTCTTGATTCGAGTTTCCTGATCGATCTGGAAGAAGAGGTCGCCGAGCGTAAATTCGGGCCGGCTCTCGCCTTCGCCAACGCCCACCGCAGGGCCGAGCCCCGCATCAGCATCATCACACTGGGCGAGCTCGCCGCCGGGTCTTCCGAGGAAACGCGGCTCCGCAAATTTCTGTCGCGCTACCGGGTGATCGCACTCAAGCCCGAAATTGCCTACCTGGCCGGAAGGTTGGAGAGAGCCCTTTCCGCGAAAGGCCAGCGGCTCGGCGAAAACGACAATTGGATCGCCGCCACCGCGCTCTACTACGGCGAGCCCATTGTCACCAATGACAACGATTTTGCCCGTGTCACCAAGGTAGGGCTTCCGCTCAAAGTTCTGCGGTATTGAGGGAAGTTTTTCAACTTCTCACTTCGCCGCTGCGACAGGGCTACCCGCTGCTCGGTATGCTTAGCTTGCTGAAATGCTCCGCCAATTGTGCATGGTTCGGCGCCGATGCACCCGATTGCTTCAGACCGTGCACGGCCGTAAGCGAGCTGCTGGCTGTGGGCAGGGCGATGGTGCAACAGCTAGAAGATGATTGGCTGTAGTCTGTCCACGTCCGCAAGCAGTGCTTGCTTGAACTTGGGCAGAAGTTGCCGGCGAAAGACTGCGATGTGCCGGTTGATGACAATCTGCCGGCCCAACAAAGTATGTCGCCGCAACACCGAAATGTTTCAATGCGTTGCGTGATCGCGCGATAGATTAGGAGAAAATCGGTGTAGCTTCGGCAAGGGTGCGGAACAGCGAGCCGCTCCGCGGCTATGATGGGCGGCGATGCAAAATCCAACAGCGATGTCGCCCCGGGAACCGCAGGGAGCGAGCGGGGTTGACGACGGAGCGAAGCAGCCCGCGGGTGCCACGGCAGCGGAGCGGGCGCGTGTGCGCGCCTCGCTGGCCGGTTTCGAGGATCGACTGCGGCGGTGCCGCCGCGAGGCGGAGGCCTTTTTCGACGAGCACCGGCGGGACCAACGTTGCCCGAGCGAATTGGCCTTCCTGCTGGGTCAGCTCCACGGGCTCATCGAGCACTGCCGGGATCTCGAAGCGCGCTACCGGCTCGAGCGCGTGGTGCTGACCGCCCGGGCCTGGCCGGAGGAATCGACCGGTGCGCGGAATGGGCGAACGTCGGTGAGGCCGCGTTGAGGCGCCCGCGCCGCTCAGAGCGCCGGCCGCGGCGGATCGTGGCCGAGCGCGGGGTTTTCCGCCCGGTAGTTCCACGGCAGCCAGGCGGCGGGGCGCGCCCGCACCGCGGCCGGGTTCGTGGCGAGGGCGAGCAGATAGTTGAAGGGGTTGACGTGGCCCAGGCGGCAGGTGTGTTACTCGCGTGCAGTGAAATGTCAGATGCGGGCAGATATCGTCGGGCTTCGTCGTGGATGAAGGCGGCATTTGGTAATGGACGCGGTCAACCTCACTCGGCAAAACTCACTTTCGCCGCCTGCGCCAAACTGTGCGCCCGCCTGTGGTGAGCGTACACTCGCATGAGCAGCGCTCCCCCGTCCGCGTGTCCGAGCCAAGCAGCGACCGTTGGAACATCCACGCCGCCCTCGATGGCTGTTGTTGCGAACGCATCGCGCAAGTCGTGGTGCGTCAGAATTCCAACGCCGACCTTCTGGCAGGCCCGAGTAAGCGAGCGAATCGCTTCCGTTGCCCCGACCACGCGACTTTTCGGGTCAATGACCAGAACTCGATTCGATGCCTTT
>JBOHXF010000013.1:0-4242 GCA_050737455.1 Opitutaceae bacterium
GGTGACGGAGGGCCGGACCGGCGCCCTGACGTTCGGGGCCGGATACAGCTCCCTCGAGAAGGCGACCGTGTTCGCGGAAATCTCCCAGTCCAACTTCGACCTGTTCAACACCCGCTCGCTGTTCCAGGGCGACGGCGAGAAGTTTCGCATCCGGCTGGAACTGGGCCAGCTCGACAGCCAGACGATCGTCTCTTTCGAACAGCCGTACCTGGACGAGCAGCCGCTGGATCTGACCACGGAGTTCTTCCGGACCAGCTCCGACTACTACAGCACGTACTACAACGAGATCGACCTCGGCGCCACGGTCTCGCTGCGCAAGAGGCTGTTCGAGCTGATCGACGGGATGCTCTCGTATACCTACGAGGTCATCGAGATCAAGGACGTCTCCCCCAACGCCTCCCCGATCATCCAGGAGTTCGCGGGCAACAACACCCAGTCGCAGGTGGCCTTCCAACTCGTCCGCGACACGCGCAACAAGATCATCAACCCGACGAGCGGCAACTACGTGAGCCTGACCAACACGCTCGTGGGCGGGCCGTTCGGCGGTAAAACCAACTATTACGAGTTCAATTTCGACGGCTCGCAGAATTTCGAGGTGTTCCAAACTCAGAGCCAGGTCCTTACCCTGGTCGCGCGGCTGAACGCGATCCAGACCTACGGCGATACGACGGTCGTCCCCTATTTCGACGCGCTGTACTTGGGCGGCCCGGACGACCTGCGCGGCTTCCAGTACCGGTTCGTCAGCCCGCGCGACATCTACGGCGAGCCGATCGGCGGCAAGACCTCCGGCATGTTCACGGCGGAGTACTCGGTCGCGCTCGTGAATCCCATCCGGATGGCGGTCTTTTACGACGCCGGCTTCGTCAACCCGGGCTCTTTCGACTTCAGCGTCAACAACTTCCAGGACGACTTCGGCATCGGACTGCGGCTGTTCGTCATGGGCTCCCCCCTCAGCCTGGACTACGGCATCCCGATCCGGGGCGACAACTTCTACCCGGACAAAACGGGCAACCAGTTCAATTTTTCCTTTGGCACCCGCTATTGATTCTGCTCCGATTCTTCCTTTACAGGCTCATACTCTCTCATGAAGAAACTCATTAACACCCTACTTTGCTGCAGCCTCTTCGGAGCTACGGCATTCATGGCTCATGCCGACCAGGCGCCGCTGAAGATCGCCATCGTCGACATGAACAAGGTATTCACGACTCACTACGAGACCATCGCCGAGCAGGCCAAGCTGAAGGCCGACTCCGAAAAGGCGCAGAACGATCTCAACCAGATGCGCAAGGACGCCCAAGACCTGTATAACAAGTACAAGGCGGCGGCGGACCAGGTCAACAATCCGACCGCGACCGCGGATGCCAAGACCAAGGCCCAGGCCGACGCAGACCAGATGAAGCAGCAGGTCCAGCAGAAGATCAACGACATCAATCAGTTTCAGAATAATGCGCGGGAGGACATCCAGCGGCGCATTCTCCAGTTCCGCAAGATGATCCTCGGCGAGATTTCGAAGACGGTGACCGAGGTGGCGCTGCGTCACGGGGCGACGCTGGTCCTCGACAGTTCGGGCCCGACGACCGCCGGCATCCCGGCGGTGATCTATTCGGATCCATCGTACGACATCACCAACGAGGTGATCGCCGAGATCAACAAGAACCGGCCCGCGAACACGCCGGCCGTCGGGTCCGACAACGCGCCGATCGCTCCGCCGAGCGAGACCCCGAAGATCACGGTGCCGAACGTCACGCCATAAGCCGGGCGCGATCCGGGTTTCCCTTCAGCCCCGCTGTTCGCAGCGGGGCTTTTTGCTGGAGGTTTCGCCCGTCGCCGCCGCAGCTTCAAACGGGCTTCGGGCCTCTTCATGAGATTTCCGGGCTTCCCGGAAGAATTCATGATATTCGGTCGGATCTCGAGCGCAGCCGCCGGGCGGGAACGAACGAAAACTCCCGGCGATGGCTAATTTGGTCGCGGCCCCCGGCCAAAAACCCCAAGCTGCGCCCATGGACATCTCGTTCGGGCCGGACGAAATCGCCGCAATCGTCGGCGCCCGCCGCACCCTGGGAGCCACCTCCGAAACGATCCGCGGGATCGCGGCGCTGGACGCGGCGCAGCCGGGCGATCTGTCGTTTCTCGGCAATCCCAGGTACCGGGCGGGGGTAGTCACGACGCGCGCCTCCGTGGTGCTTTTGCCCCAGGACTACGCGGGCGGACCGGGCGCGGGCCAGCTCTTCGTTTTCGTGGACAGTCCGTCGATCGCCCTGGCCCGGCTTTGCTCCCGGATCGAGCGGGCGCTGTGGCCGAAACCGGCGCCCGGCATTCATCCGGCCGCCTGGGTCGCCCCGGGGGCGGAAATCGCGCCCGACGCGACGGTCGGGCCGCTTTGCGTGGTGGAGGGCGGGGCCCGGGTGGGTGCGCGCTCCCATCTGCAGGGGCAGGTGTTTTTGGGCCGGGATGCGCGGGTGGGGGAGGACTGCTGGCTCATGCCGGGCGCGGTGGTGGCGGCCGAATGCGTCCTGGGCAACCGGGTGCGGCTCCAGCCGGGTGCGGTCGTGGGTTCGGACGGATTCGGGTACGAATTCGTGGGCGGGCGCCACGAACGGATGCCCCAGGTGGGCACGGTGGTCCTCGGGGACGATGTCGAAATCGGAGCCAATTCCACGCTGGACCGCGCGCGGTTCAGCCGGACGGTCGTCGGCGAAGGCACCAAGATCGACAACCTCGTGCAGGTGGCGCACAACGTCGTCATCGGGCGCCACTGCCTGATCTGCGGGCAAGCGGGCATTTCCGGGAGCGCCGTGGTCCAGGACTACGCCGTCCTGGCCGGCCAGGCGGGCCTGGCGGGCCACCTCACGGTCGGCCGCGGCGCGAAGGTCGGCGCCCAGAGCGGGATCAGCAACGACGTGCCCGCGGGCGCGACCGTCTTCGGTTCGCCCGCGCAGGAGATCATGCTGGAAAAGCGCATCGTCGCCCTGCGCAAGCGCCTTCCCGAACTTTTCAAGCGCGTCGATGCGCTGGAGCGGGCGACCGCAGGCGCAGGCGATCCGGCGGGCGAGGCGCGGCTGGGCTGAGCCGGGCGGCGGGGCCGCTCTTCGGGCCTGCTTGCACTTGTCACGGACGGGATTCGGCGCACGATGCCGCGCCATGCTCCGGTCGCTGCGCATCCGCAATCTGGCCCTGCTGGGGGAGGTGGATCTCGAATTCGAGGAGGGGTTCACCGCGGTGACGGGCGAGACGGGCGCGGGCAAGAGCATCCTTTTGGGAGCGCTGGCGCTGCTGGCCGGCGAGCGGGCGGACAAGTCGGTGGTTCGGCAAGGGGCGGCCTTGTGCGAGGTGGAGGCGGCGCTGCATTTCCCGCGGCCGGCGCGGATCGACGCCCTGCTGGGCGAGGCGGGGCTGCCCGCCTGCGAGGACGGCGTCCTCCTGCTCAAGCGGAGCGTGGGGGCCGATCGTCCGGGGCGGATCTCCGTGAACGGCAGCCTCGCGACGCTCGCGGCGCTGCAGCGGTTGGGCGAGGCATGGATCGACTTTCATGGGCCGAGCGAGCCGCGGCGGCTGCTCAAGGAAAGCTGCCAATTGGAGCTCCTGGACCTGTTCGCCAGAAGCGGGGAGGAGCTCGCGGCGTATCGGGCGGCGTACGCGGACTGGCGGGAGGCCCGGGCCGAGAGGGAGCGGCTGGCGGCCGAGGCGCGGCTTTCGCCCGACCAGGTGGATTTCATGAAGCACCAGCTCCGGCAGTTCGAGGCGGTCGACCTGTCCGATGGGGCGATCGAGGCTCTGGAGCGGGATTTTCATCGGATGGCCCGCTCGCAGGAGCTGATCGAACTCGCGGGAGCGCTTGCGGGCGGGCTGGGCGGGGAGGACGGCGTCCAGGCGAAGGTGGCGGCGCTGCTCCGGGAGGCGCGCCGGCTTGCCGAGCTGGACGGAGCGAGCCGCGGGCTCTCCGATCGGCTCGCCGCCGCGGCGGCCGAACTGCAGGAGCTGGAAGCGGAATTCTCCGGGCTGGTCGAGAGCCTGCAGTTCGATCCGGCGGCGGCCGGTGAGATGAGCGGACGGATGAACGCCTGGCTGGAGCTCAAGCGCCGGCACGGCCCGGGTCCGGCGGACGTGCGTGCGGCACGCGAGGAGACGGCGCGGCGGCTGGAGGGCCAGGGGGATTTCGCAGGCAGGATGATGGCGTGGGACGAGCGGATCGCGGCCGGGGAAAAGCGGGCGCGGGACCGTGCGCGGGCGCTCCGCGCGAGG
>JBOHXF010000014.1:0-2607 GCA_050737455.1 Opitutaceae bacterium
CGGCCGTGATGATCGTCAACCTGAACGACCGGGTCGAATACGCGAACCCGTGCGTCTGCCAGCAGCTCGGTTATGCGCGGAGGGAGCTCATCGGACGACCTTGGCGGTACTTTCAGAAGCCGGATACCCCGCCGGAGGTCCTGGCGGAAATGACCGCGACGATCCGGGCCGGCCGGCCGTGGCATGGCGAATGGGTCAACCGGCGCAAGAACGGGGAGGGCTACGCGGTGCAGGGGCACATCAGCCCGGTAAAGAATCGGGAGGGGCGCCTCATCTCGTTCGTCGCCGTGTTCCAGGATCTCACCGAGCTGAAGCGGCGGGAGGACACGCTCCGCTCCGCCCTCGAGCGCGCCGAGGCGGGGGACCGGGCGAAGAGCCGGTTCTTTGCCACCATGAGTCACGAAGTCCGCACGCCGCTCAATGGCATCGTGGGTTTCGCAAGCCTGTTGGCGGAGGCGGATCTGCCGACGGACGCGCGCGAGTATGTGAGCACCATCCGGACGAGCGCCGAGGCGCTCATTCAGCTCACCGGGGACATCCTGGATTTCGCGAGGATCGAGACCGGAGGCCTGAAGCTCGAGGCGCGGGCCGCGAACGTGCGCGCCTTGGTCGAGGACACGCTCGAACTGTTCGCGGTCACGGCGGCCGACAAGGATCTCGAACTGCTGCACTGGATCGACGAAAATGTGCCGGAGACGATTCTCATCGACGATGCGCGGTTCCGGCAGGTCCTTTCGAATCTCCTCGGCAACGCCGTCAAGTTCACGCAACGGGGGTTGGTCGAAGTGAACGTCACGGCCGAGCCGATGGCGGAGGGTCGGTTCCGGATCGGCGTCGCCGTGCGCGATACGGGGATCGGCATCGCGCCCGAGCATCATCCTCTCCTCTTTCGGCCATTCAGCCAGGCAGACGAGAGCACGACCCGCAAGTACGGGGGGTCCGGGCTCGGCCTGGCGATTTCCCGCAATCTCGTGCACCTGATGGGTGGCGAGATTGGGATGGACAGCGCGCCTGGCCGGGGATCGACCTTCCGATTCGCGTTGCCGGTTCTCGCGGTGCCGGGCAGGAACGGCCCCTCGTCCCCGACGGTCCCTCCGGGGGTGCGCCTGGCGCTTGCGGCGTCTCCCGGCCCGTTTCGTGGGGAATTCGAAAGGCTCGCGGACCGCTGGGGCGCGTCGCTGCGGGTCGTGGACGGGCCGCTCGCGCTGGCGGACGGGTCGGCGGATGCCTATTTCGTGGAGTTGTCCGCCGCCACCGCGCGTGAGGCCGCCGAGCGCCCGGCAGGAGCATTCCCCTGGCCGCTGTCAAAGGGTTTCGCCGTGGTGCCGGTGGCGATCGACGCGAATCTGAGAAGCGGGCTGCGCAGGCATTTCGGGCAGCTCCTGAGCAAACCCCTTCGGCACGACTACGTGCGGATCGCGTTGGCCGGCGCCTCCGGCCGGGCGGCCGAACGCCAGAGCATCCGGCAATTCGGCCTGCGGGTCCTGATCGTCGAGGACAATTTCATCAACCAGCGGCTGGTGCAGCGCCTGCTGACCAATCTCGGTTGCACTTGGGCGGTCGCGGGCAATGGCCGGCTCGGGATGGAGGCCCTCCAGCACGCAGCCGCGCCGTACGACATCGTGCTCATGGATCTGCATATGCCGGAGGTGGACGGCCTTTCGGCGATCGAACGGATTCGGACGGGCGACGCCGGACCTGCCGCCCGCGGGGTGTGGATCACCGTGATCACGGCCGACGCGAGGGCGGAGCAGAAGGACCGCGTCCTCGCCGCCGGAGCGAACGATTATCTCGTAAAGCCGATCGGCCTCGCGGATTTGGCCGAAGGATTGCAGCGGTTCGCGCGGAGCGTCTCCCCGGCCTGACGACAGCTCGGGGCTCGCCTTCCGTCCGCCGGCTGGGCACATTAGGGTCTGATGAGAGCTCGGTGGACGCTAGCCCTCGCGGTCGGCATTCTGGCCGGATGCGCCGCGGCGCAGTTCGACATCCGGCCGGAGGGCGATACGAACCGCGTGGTGACGGGAACGGTGGAGCTGGGTGATGCCGGACCGCTGGCCGCCGAGGCGAAGGTTGTGGTGCGGGTGATCGATGCCGCGCAGTCGGATTACCGGGCGCCGACGGCCGTCCTTGGGGAACCGTCGGTGGAGCCGCCGCGCACCGCGTTGCCGCCCCGGGTGCTCGGCGAGCAGCTCATCGCGGATGCGAAAGGTTCGTCCATCCCTTTCCGCGTGGCTTATCGCGCCACCGATGAGCAGCTCCGGATCGGCCTCGTCCTGGATGCGCGCATTTCGGTGGGCCGAAAAGTCGAGTATTACACGGTCAATGGCTATTCGCTGAACCTCCGCAACGCGGACGAGCCCCATGCCTTGGACGTCAATAGGGCGGGGCGTTGATCGCCCTGTGCCGCAACGCGCCGCAGCGGTAAACGAAACGGAGGGCGGGAGCTCGGCGGGTTTTTGCCGCGGCGATGTGAATCGGCGCCATTACCGTCCCACAGGATTTCGTGAAATCTGACGAAGAAAGGAGGTTCGGCCGCAAGGCCTGGACCTGCTATGAGGCAGGGTGTGAAACCCAGAAAACCTATACAGCCGAACCAGCGGCACATTA
>JBOHXF010000015.1:0-6153 GCA_050737455.1 Opitutaceae bacterium
GGCCCGGGGCGAGCTCGCCCCGGGCCAGACCGTGGTCGAATTGACCAGCGGCAACACCGGAACAGGGCTTGCGATCGTCTGCGCCGTCAAGGGCCACCCCTTCGTGGCCGTCATGTCCCGGGGTAACTCGCCGGAACGGGCCCGGATGATGGCGGCGATGGGCGCCGAGGTCGTGCTCGTGGACCAGCGGCCGGACTCGCCGCCTGGCCGGGTCTCGGGAGCCGATCTCGATCTGGTCGAGGCGGCCGCGCAAAGGCTCGCGCGCGATCGCGGCGCGTTTCGGGCGGACCAGTTCGCCCTCAAGGGGAACGCCCGCGCCCATCTCCTGCACACTGGCCCCGAAATCCTGCGGCAGGCGGGCGGCCGGATCGACGTGTTCTGCGATTTCGCGGGAACAGGCGGATCCTTCGCGGGCTGCGCCGCGGCGTTCAAGCGCCACAATCCGGCGATCCGCTGTTATCTGATCGAGCCCGAAGGCGCGGCCGCCCTCGCCGGCCGGCCGGTGACTCGTCCGGGCCACCGCATTCAGGGCGGCGGCTACTCCCGATCCCGGCTGGCGCAGATCGATCCGGAACTGGTCGACGGCTATCTGAGCGTGACCGACACGGAGGCGATCGAGACCGCCCGGCGCCTGGCGCGCGAGGAGGGCGTGTTCGCCGGCGTTTCCTCGGGCGCGAATGTGGCGGCGGCGCTGGGCCTGCTGCGAACATCCGCACGCGGGAAAACGATCGCAGTCCTGCTCTGCGATTCCGGGCTGAAGTACCTGAGCACCGATTTGTGGCTCTGATCCCTTTCCCCTCATGAAACCCGCCTCCACACCGCTGAAGATCACCATAGCCGCCAACCGGGCCCTCGCCGGAGCCGCGGCCGCCGCATTCGGCGCCGAACGGCTTCGCGCAGCCCTCGAAGCGCGGGGAGCCGCCAACATCATCGTCGCGACCGGCGCCTCGCAGTTCGAACTGCTCGACGCGCTCATCCAGGAACCGGACGTCGCCTGGGAGCGCGTCACGGCCTTCCATCTCGACGAATACGTCGGGCTGCCGATCGGCCATCCGGCGTCCTTCCGCGCGTATCTCTGGAACCGGTTCCACCGCAGGCTGCCGCGCCCGCTCCGCGCATTCCATTATGTGGCCGGGGACGAGGATCCGCGGCGCGAGTGCCGCCGCCTGGGCGAAATCATCGCGCGCCACCCCATCGACGTGTGTTTCGCAGGCGTCGGCGAGAACGCGCACCTCGCCTTCAATGATCCGCCCGCGGATTTCGGGGGGACGGAGGCGTACCGGATCGTAAAGCTCGATCTGGCGTGCCGTCGCCAGCAACTGGGGGAGGGCTGGTTTCCGAAGCTCGCCAGCGTTCCGCACCGCGCCATCTCCATGTCGATCCGGCAGATCCTCAAATCGCGCACGATCGTCGTCGCCGCACCCGAAAAGCGCAAGGCGGTGGCGGTGCGCGATTCGGTCGAAGGACCGGTGACGCCGCGCGTGCCCTCGTCCGTCCTGCAGCGCCACCCCGACACCCACATCTTCCTCGACAAAGCCTCCGCTTCGCTGCTGGCGTAAGAACGAATGTCCGCCGACTTTGAATCCATCGGTCCGGCCGCCGGCTTGTTCGACTTTCAGGTCAACGGATTCGGCGGGGTGGATTTTCAGCGCGACGGCCTGACCGGCGAGGAGCTCCGGCGCGCCGCCCGGGCGTTGCGCCGGCATGGGCCGGCGCGCATCCTCGCCACCTTCATCACGGACGAAGTGGACCGGCTCGAGGTCCGAATCGCCGGGTTTGAGCGATTGTTGGACGAAGACGGCGAAACGCGGGCGACGATCCCCGGTTACCATCTTGAAGGCCCCTGGCTGCGTCCGGAACCGGGCTATTGCGGCGCCCATCCGCCCGGGCCGATGCACGCGCCGCGGATCGAGGAATTCGAGCGGCTGCAGGCGGCCGCCCGCGGCCGCATCCGGCTGGTGACTCTCGCGCCGGAGTGGCCGGGCAGCGCCGCATTCATCCGCGAAATCGTCGGTCGCGGCGTGCGCGTTTCGCTGGGGCACACCAACGCCGGCAACGGGGAGATCGACGCCGCGATCGCCGCGGGCGCGCGTTTCTGCACCCATCTTGGCAACGGCACTCCACCCGCGCTCCCGCGCCACGATAACATCGTCCAGCGCCTCCTGGCCCGCGACGAATTGACGGCGTGCTTCATCCCTGACGGCGCGCACTTGCCGCCGTTCGTCCTGCGCAACTTCGTCAGGGCGAAGCCGTCCGGGCGGGTGCTGTTCACCACGGACGCCATGGCGGCGGCGGGGGCGCCGCCGGGCCGGTATACGCTCGGGGCGATGACGGTCGACGTCGAGGCGGACGGCGTTCCGCGCCAGCCGGGGGAGGAGGGTTTCGCCGGCTCGGCGCTCACGCCGGACGAGGGCGTGCGGCGTACCGCAGCCTATCTCGGCTGGACCGCGGCGGAGGCGGCGCGGGTCTGGGCGGCGTCGGCGGCCGCGTTCGGTGTCGCATGAACCCGCCGGCCCAGGAAACCGACGCGCTTGCGAGGATCCTGTGGGACTACCACCTGCTGCGGCAGCCGCTGCGGAAGGCGGACGCCCTTCTGGTCCTGGGCAGCCACGACACGCGCGTGGCGGAACACGCGGCGAAGCTCTTTCTGGACGGCTGGGCGCCGCTGACGATCTTTTCGGGCGGGATCGGGCGGATGACCGAGGGCTGGACGCGTCCCGAAGCCGAGATCTTCGCGGAGATCGCCGAGCGCCTCGGCGTTCCCCGCTCGAGCATGCTGCTCGAAACCGAGTCGACGAACACCGGGGAAAACCTGGCGTTCACCAAGCGGCTCCTCGAGGCGAACGGCCGCAACCCCCGGAGCTTCATCCTCCTCCAAAAACCTTACATGGAGCGGCGTGCCTACGCCACGTTCCGGAAGCATTTTCCGGATCGGGAAGCGGTGGCCGCGTCGCCTCCGATTCCCTTCGAGGCCTACGCGGCGGAGGAGACGGCCCCCGGAGGGAAGGGCGCCCTGATCGACATCATGGTGGGCGACACGCAGCGCATTCCCCTTTACGGGCGCAAGGGCTATATCGTTCCGCAGGACCTTCCGGCGACGGTCGACGCGGCCTACCGGGAGCTCGCCCGGCGCGGCTTCAACCGGCATTTGATGCCCGAATAGATGGAACCCGATCCGCTCATGCACCACGACCTGGGGGAAGCCGCCCTCGCGCCCGCGCCGCCCGAACCGCCGGCGGCGGCGAGCGACGCGGGCTATTCGTCACAGTGGGCGCTCATAGGGATGCGGCTGCGCCGCCATCGCCTCGCCTTGGCCTCGATCTTCCTGCTCGTGGGCCTCTATGTGCTCGCGGTGTTCGCGGAATTCTTCGCGCCGTATCCGTCGCGCTGGCGCGATCTGGCCTACACATACTGCCCGCCGCAGGTGCCGCACTGGTCGCCAGCCCTCGGGTGGCACCTTCCGGCGATGCGCCGCTCGGTCAATCCGATCACCTTGAAGGTCTCGTATTTCGAGGATCCGAGCCACCCGGTCCGGCTGGGCTTCTTCGTGAAGGGCGAGCCCTATCGGCTCTGGGGCCTTATCCCGGGCGATCGGCATTTCTTCGGGGTGAAGCGCGGTCGGGGCCCGCCTGATCCGGAGGCCACCTTCTACTTCTTCGGCGCGGATCGTTATGGGCACGACCTGTTCAGCCGCGTCATCTTCGGTTCGCGGATCAGCCTTTCGATCGGACTTGTCGCGATTGCCGTCACCTTCGTCCTCGGCGTCGCGATCGGCGGGATTTCGGGGTATGTCGGAGGCCGGACGGACAACTACATCCAGCGCTTCATCGAAATCGTGAATTCGTTTCCGCAGATTCCCCTGTGGATGGCCCTCGGGGCGGTGATGCCGCCGGACTGGTCGCCGCTCACGACGTACTTCGCGATCACGATCGTGCTCAGCCTGCTCGGCTGGACCTCGCTCGCTCGCGTCGTCCGCGGCAAGATCATCGCCCTGCGCGAGGAGGATTACGCCATGGCCGCGCGGCTCGTGGGCGCCTCGCCCGGGCGCATCCTTTTCCGGCACCTCCTGCCGGGCGTCGCAAGCCACATCATCGTTGTCCTGACCCTGAGCGTGCCCGCCATGATCCTCGGCGAGACTTCGCTCTCGTTTCTCGGGCTGGGCCTGCGGCCGCCGATCGTGAGCTGGGGCGTCATGCTCCAGGACTGCCTCAGCATCCAGACCGTCGAGAACTATCCCTGGATCCTCGTCCCGGTGATCCTGATCGTGGTGACGGTCCTCAGCTTCAATTTCCTCGGGGACGGGCTGCGGGACGCCGCCGACCCCTACTCGACCCGATGAGCGCCGCCCCGCTCATTGAGGTCGAAGACCTCCGGATCTCCTTCTTCGGCGACCACGGTTTCGTCCCGGCGGTCCAGGGCGTCTCGTTCTCGCTGTACGGCGGCCGGACGCTCGCGCTCGTCGGCGAATCGGGCAGCGGCAAGAGCATGACGGGCTACGCGATGCTTCATCTCGTGCCGTCGCCCGGGCGCATCACCTCCGGACGGATCGTCCTGCATTCGCCGAGCGCCGGGGAGATCGACATCACCGCCCTGCGCGACGGATCCCGGCGGCTCCGGGACGTGCGGGGCCGGCACGTGAGCATGATCTTCCAGGAGCCGATGTCCGCGCTGTCGCCGGTTCACACGGTGGGACGGCAGGTCGCCGAGGCCATCCTGATGCACCGGCGAATTCCGCGCGAGGAGGCCCGGAGCATCACGGTCGAGATGTTCGACCGGGTCGGAATCACCGAGCCGGCGCGCCGGTTCGGGCAGTATCCGCACGAGATTTCCGGCGGGATGCGCCAGCGGGTGGTGATCGCCATGGCGCTCGTCTGCCGGCCGGAAGTCCTCATCGCGGACGAGCCGACCACGGCGCTGGACGTGACGATCCAGGCGCAGATCCTGGGGCTCATCAAGGCGCTCCAGCGCGAGCTTGGCTGCGCGGTGCTGCTCATAACGCACGATTTCGGGGTGGTCGCCCAGATGGCGGACGACGTCGCCGTCATGCAGCGGGGCCTCATCGTCGAGCGCGGCGACGCGCGCTCGGTCCTCAAGAATCCGCGGCACGCGTATACGCGGGCCCTGCTCGACGCCGTGCCGAGCCGGCGGCGCTCCTCCGCATGAACCCGGAAGCGAACTCGGAGCCGGCTTCCCCGCCGCTGCTCGAGGTGCGCGGGCTGTGCAAGCACTTCCCCGTGGGCGGACGCGGTGCGCTCGGGCGGCGCGCGAGGGGCGTCGTGAAGGCCGTGGACGACGTGAGCTTCCGCATCCGGGCGGGTGAAGCGCTGGGCCTCGTCGGCGAAAGCGGATCGGGCAAGACGACCGTCGCCCGCTGCATCCTGCGGGCCCTGGACCCGACTTCGGGCGAAATCCTGCTGCGGCTGCCCGACGGGCATTCCGTGGACCTGGCCCGGCTGCCCCCGCGGCGGATGAAGGGCATCCGCCGCCATCTGCAGATGGTGTTCCAGGATCCGGTCTCCTCGCTCAATCCGCGCATGACCGTTCGTGACATCGTGGCCGAGCCCCTCATCGTCCATGGAGAGGGGCGCGGACCCGAGATCGACCGCCGTGTCGCCGGCTTGCTCGCCCGCGTGGGCTTGAAGCCTGAGCACCGCTCGCGGTATCCGCATGCGTTCAGCGGCGGCCAGCGCCAGCGCATCGGGATCGCGCGGGCGCTCATCCTGCAGCCGTCGCTCCTCGTGCTCGACGAGGCGACGTCGGCCCTCGACGTCTCGGTCCAGGCCCAGGTGATCGACCTGCTCAAGGAGCTCCAGCGCGAGTTCCGCCTCACGTACCTGTTCATCGCCCACAATCTCGACGTCGTCCGGAACTTCTGCGATCGGGTTGCGGTGATGCGCGCGGGACGGCTGGTCGAAATCGCCCCGACGGAGCGGCTGTTCGCCGCACCCGAGCATCCGTACACGAAGCTGCTCATCTCCGCGATCCCATCGTCCGATCCCGACGTGCCGATGAACTTCGAGGTGGGCCGGGAGCTGGCGCGGCTCGACGGGGCGCAGTGAAGCCGGCGCCATCCGACCCAAGGCGATCACATTTTGCGGTCCGGCCATCACCTTTTTGACCTGAGGCTGGCGCGCGGCGCGCGCCGCATTATCC
>JBOHXF010000016.1:0-1836 GCA_050737455.1 Opitutaceae bacterium
GATGTAGTCATGGTCCTTGTAGCCGTTGCAGACGATGAGCCGGTTCGCCCCCTCGTGCATGGCGAGGGCGATCATCAGCTCGGGCTTCGAACCCGCCTCCAGGCCGTAGTTGAAGTCCTTGCCGGCGGCGATGATCTCGTCGACCACCTCCCGAAGCTGGTTGACCTTGATGGGGAACACCCCCCGGTAATGGCCCTTGTAGCCCTCCTCGCGGACGGCGTTCGCAAAGGCCTCGTTGAGCTGGACCACCCGGTGGCGGAGCAGGTCCTGGAACCGGATCACCATCGGGGCCTTGAGCCCCATGCCCAGGGCCTCCTGCACGACGTCCAGCACCCGGATGCCGCGCCCGTCGGCCAGCGGCTGGACGTTGACGAATCCCTCCGAATCGACCGAAAAATGATTGGTCCCCCACCGCTTGAAGCCGTAATGTTCTTCGGACTGGGCGGCCGACCAGTTGGATGCGGATTTGCTTTTCAACGCGGGCTTGCCTTTGCCGGAGCGAAGATGGTTAGATCGCCCCTTTCAACTTTTTTCACTCCGAATTCCGTTTTCCATGATGTCCCACGTCACCGCCCTGGTCCCGGCCGAAATCGCCGCCGCCGCTCCGCCGGCCTCCGGTTCGCAGCTTTTCGGGATTCTTCCGCTCATTCTGCTTTTCGTCGCGATGTATTTCTTCATGATCGCGCCCCAGCGCAAAAAGCAGAAGGAGCACCAGAAGATGCTGTCCACGTTGAAATCGGGCGACGATGTCGTCACTTCCGGGGGGATTTACGGCACGATCACGAACGTGAAGGACGACCGCTTCATCATTCGCATCTCCGACACGACGAAGATCGAGGTCGGCAAGGGATTCATCCAGTCCGTGATCGCGGGGAACGGCGACGACGGGAAGAAATGAGGCAATGATCTGCCGGATCCGTCGCGGCCGCCTTCGGGTCCGCGACGGCCGGCCCAAGCCCCGGCCTCCGGAGGGTCCGCCCACTCCTTTATGATCAAACGCAATCTCTGGAAGCTCCTGCTCAGCGTCGCCATCGGCGCCTGGGCGCTCTCGGAGCTGTTCCCGCTGAGAACCATTCCGTTCGACATCTATGCTCGAACGCACGCGACCGCGAAGGCGGCCACGTTTTCCGCGCTGCTCGACGAGGCGGAGGCCCAGCACAAGGCGCACCCCGCGACCAGCGTCTACGTCGCCCTGCGGGACATCGCCGGGAACCGGAAGATCGATCTTTCCCAGTATTTCCCGGACATCCGCCTGGAGCGCTCGCTCACCAACATCAAGAAGAGGAACAACATCCTGCTCGAGGAATTGCTGCGCAGGGCCAAGGCCCGCCTGCCGCTCGGCCTCGACCTCGCGGGCGGCGTCGAGGTGACGCTGCAGGTCGATCCCAAGGCCTACGCCGACGTGCCGGCGGACGCCCGCCAGGGCAAGCTCCAGAAAGCGATCGACATCATCGCGAGCCGTGTGAACGGCTTCGGCGTCGCCGAGCCGATCATCCGCCCGGAGGGCGACAACCGGATCGTCGTCGAGCTTCCCGGGATCAACACGAAGGACAATCCGGACATCATCAACGAAGTGAAGGCGCCCGCCCGGCTCGAGTTCCGGGAGGTGGACATGACCCAGTCGCCGGCCAACACGCCCGCCGACCAGATCCCGCCCGGTTACGAGGAAATGACCTCGGAGGAGGAGCCCGCGCCCGGGCAGCCGCCCGAGGAGCTGTTTGTCCGGCGCATTCCCGACGCGACCGGCGACATCATGGCCAAGGCGGCGCCGCGTAACGACCAGTACGGCCGGGCCTACATCGAGATGGAATTCACGAAGGCCGGCCGGCAGAAGTT
>JBOHXF010000017.1:0-15890 GCA_050737455.1 Opitutaceae bacterium
CGCCTGTCCCAGCAAAAGCGACCGGAGCCCCCGCTCCTTCCAGAGCCAGCCGATCGTCTCGGCGAAGCGTTCTTCCGGCCAGGTCTTCAGAAACACGTTCGAATATCCGGCCGCGGCGCACGAGACGAAGCGGCCCGCCTCGAGGTTCAACCTTCCCAGGATTTCGTCGGCCCGCGCGAGCGTCTCGGGCCCGGGTTCGATCCTCGGCGGAGCCGGCTTTGCGGCCCGTCCGAGCAGCGCGGCCGCGAGGCCAAAATTCCGCTTCCATTCTTCCGGCCCACGAGAGGCCGGCAAAATCTCCGTAAACGTCTCCCCAGTTTCCGCCTTCAGTTCAAAGCGCAGGGGCACCTCGTAGTACGGATCGGGGGCGGCGGATGCGAAGGCCACGCGCCGGGCCTTTGGGACGGCGGAAGCGAGCGCGGCGTCCAGCCAGTTGCGCCGGCTGCAGGCGGCGACGATCAGGTCCGGGGAGACGCGGGCCACCTCGGCGTTCAGGCGGACGAGCTCCTCCCCCGCCTCGACCGGCCCCGTCACGTAGGGATCGAGCGACGTCGGGATCCATTCGATTCCCGGCGCCAGCATTCCGCCGATTTCAGCGATCGCCGGCCGGACGACCACGCCGATCCGGGTCTTCGGCCAGGCGGCCCGGAACAGGCGCAGCACCGGGGAGAACAGGACCAGGTCCCCGATCGCATCCGGGCGGATGAAAAGCGCCGATTCCGGCGGATGGGCGGACGCGGTGCGCACGACGGCCTTAAAGCCTCAATTGCGCCCGGGCGCAACCGCCGCCTTCGAGGCGGCGGGAAGCGTCTCGATGGAAAGCATCCGGAACGCCCGCTCACGCCCGTCGGGCGCCGGCAGCCGAAAAGTCCGTGCGGCCTTTAGAACCACATCGCGGGCGCACGAGCGGCCCGGCGCGTCGAACTCGATGCGGTTAAGTCCGGGCTTCAGGGCGAAGCGCCTGCTCGGTTCGCCTCCGACTCCGACGTCCAGGGTCGTGGTCCGCGGCACGCCGCTCCAGCCGGGATACTGCAGTTCGATGGCGATGCGCGTCCTGTCCGGAGCCGCGGGCAGCGACACGGAGCACACGCGCGCCGCCCAGCCGTCCGCATCGATGCCCTCGATCGGGGGGCTCTCAAGCATCGATCCCGTCAAGTCGATCCGATTCGGTCCGGCGGCCACCTCCAGCAGCCTCAACTTGGCCGCGACCTGCCGGTCGTCGGGCGAGGGGAGTTTCCCGAATGCGCTGAAATGAAGCCGGACCCGGGTCGTCCGTCCGGGCTCCGCGATCGGAATCATCCAATCGAAGACGCCGGTCACGGTCCGCAGCGTTGCGGCCGGCCGGCCGTTCACCCGGACCGTCAGCGTACCGGCCATGTCGGGCGTTCCGGGGATCCGCGGCACGAGCCCCTCCAAGTGGAGCGAGTCGCCGGGATGCGCCGGCCTCAGGATGAATTCGGAGTCGGGCGACAGCCAGCCGTCCTCGCAGATGCCGCTGAACTCCAGTCCGACGGCGTCGATCAGATCGCCCGGAAATTGCGAAATTCGCCGGGGGCGCCGCAGGCGCGCATACTGGGCGGCGGAAATCGCCGAAATGTCCCGGCCGAACGCCACGAGATGCCGGTAATCCAGCGGAACCTCGCGATTGTACCAATCGGCCAGCCCATGCCGGACGATGGGGAACGGCAGCTGCTTTTGGCCAAAATCCAATGCGATGTAGTCGCCGCCGCGATAAGGTACGGGCTCGATCGGACCGATGAACCGGTTCACCGCACCGCCGCCGAGGAGCCCCATCGGGATGGTGCGCCGGCCCTCGACCACCGCGGTGGGCGACCAGAGCTTGTTGTCCGGCCCCATGATGGTCTTGGTCGCGGCGAGCCTCACATAGATCGGGCCGGTCGAGCCTTCCACTCGAAACAGGAAAAACCTCCCGATTCCGTTTATGGATTCAAGTTTTCGATACGGATCCGCCTCCTGCTGCAGAAACGAAATCCGGCTCCGGTCGCCGAGGTAATAGTGGTTGCCTAAATTCGAATTCACGAACACGAGCCGATTGCGCACCGCACCCGCCGGGATCAGGTCGAACAGCCGTCCCTCGTCCCGGCCCTCCCCGTACTTGTTGAACAGGCTGAGCCGCGTGGGAAGCTCCAGGTAGGCCGACGGCGGGCGGCGCGCCACCTGGAATTCGAACGGGCTGTCGAACAGCGAGCCCCGCAGGAAGACCTCCGAGTTGCGCTCATGCAGCAGACGCTTCCCCACCTTATACAGCGCCAGATGGGGATACAACCCCATCAACGGCCAATCACTCGAAATGAGGTACGTGGTTTCGGGGAAAAAATCATGGGACAGAAAATGAATGTCGGTCCCCGCGTAGAAATCGGCCGCTATCTTGGCGGCGACGACGTTGTCGATTCCGCTGTCCCAGCGCGCCCCCGGCTGCGGAGCTGGCCGGCGCGCAAGGTTCTCCGACGCTCGCTGCATTTCGGTCATTCCGTTCGCATGGTTTCCCTCGGACGTCAGAATATAGCGCAGACCCGTCGGCGTCATGAGGGCGATCAGCGCCGCGGCGGCGATCCGGACGGCCCATTTGCGCCGCAGAAGACAGACCAGCCCCGCGAGCCCCGCGTACAGAGCCGGCTGCATGTACATGGCGAGCTTGTAGAGGCCGAAGTCGGCGTTCGATTGGAAGAGCCGCACGCCAAGTCCGATCTGCACGAGGAACAGGATCGCCATCGGCGCCGGCCTCCACGCGCGGATCAGACCCATGACGGCGATCGCCGCAAGCAGCACCAGCCCCAAGGCGATCAGGGTGGAACCCGGCGCCTCGGGGAGCTGCTGGTTCATCGCCTGAAATCCGAAGATACTCGCAAGCCCCGAAGGAATGAGGAAAAAAGGAAAGAGCGAGAGCGACAGATCCTGATGTCCGATGCCGGCCGCGAACTGCCCCGCCAGCGTGTAGAGATAGGATATCACGTTGAACCGCAGCAGCCCGATCCAGATGAGCAGCGTGTACTCCAGCATCACGATCCGGGCCCCGGGAAAGCGCCGTTGGCGCAACACTTCCATACCCGCGAAGATCAGGTAACCGAGGACCGCGAAGGGCGAGCACTCCGGGTACACGAGCGCCAGCCCAGCGCCCACCACGGCCGTGGGAACGGCGCAGGCGAGGAGGCGGAGGCGGCCCTTCGGCAGCCTTGCGCAGAGCAGCGCCAGGACGGCGACCATGAGCGCAATGCCCCCCACCTGCGAGATAAGCTGGTAAAGCGCTCCGAAAATGAACATCGGGCTCGCCGCCAGAAGGAGCGCCGTCACGAGCGCCACACGGCGGCGCCGCCCGAAATGCAGCACCAGAGCCGACGCAGCCCCGATCTGGGCCACCGCCATGGCTAGGATCAGCGCCATGAAAATCCTCAGCGAATTGAGCCCGGTCAGAGAGGCGACGAAGGCGATCGTGTGCTCCGAACCCGCCCTCATGAGCGCCAGCGCGTGCATGAAAAAATAATACTGACGGTAGTCCAGACCCCGCAGGTCCGTCAGCGTCGGCACGTGATAGAACCCGAAGTCCTTGAAGCGCTCGGCGGACAGGCAGTAATTGGTGTAGTCGTCGTTGACGTAACTCACCCAATTGAACCCGAACTTGAACATCGGCCATCCCGCCCAGACGAGGAACCCCAGCGCGATCAGGAAGTAAGGCGCGAGGGGCCGGAGCGGGACCGCGGGGCGGCGCCACGCAAGGATGGCCGCGGCCGCGGCCAGGCAGACCAAGGCCAGCGGCCAGGCGAAGTCCCTGACGGGCAATCCGGCCTGGCTCAGCACCGTCACGCCCACCACAACGACGGAAAATCCGACCGCCGGCGCCAGGAGCCACGAGCGCAGGATGCCCAGCCGGAAATCGAAGGCGGCCAGGAGCGCCCGGCCCAGCACGGCCCAGAAGAGCACGATGGAGACCGCGAGGAGGAAGGGCAGCATGAGCGCGCTAAAATTGAGACCCGCCGCGCCGCCTACGAGCCTGATTTTCCCGGCTTCGGAGAGCCGGGAACGGTCGGTGCCCCCGGGCCGCGACCGCCCAGGGCTGCAAGGGCGAGCCTCAGGTTGGCCTCGGCGGACCGGTAGCCGGGCCGCACGCGGAGCGCCGCGCGGAACTCGTCCACCGCCTCCCCGTAGCGCTTGCGGAGGTAAAGGCACGCCCCATAATTATCGAAGGCGTCGGCGTTCTTCGGATTGAGCCGCGCGGCCGTCCGGAATTGCGCCATCGCCTCGTCGTACCGGCGCTGCGCCAGCAGTGCGTTCCCCAAGTTGTAATGAGGGTCCGCGTAGTCCGCCTGGAGCCGGATCGCCTCAATGTAATGGGGGATCGCCTCCGCGATGCGGCGCGCGCCCGCGTAGCTGAGCCCCAGATTGTTTTCGGCCGCAGCCAGCCCGGGCCGAATCCTGAGGACCACATTGTAATCCGAGATGGCCGCCGCGAAGTCCCCCTTGCCGTACTCGGCCGCGCTCCGGCGCAGCAGCGCCGAGACCAGATTGCCCCTCGCCGTCGGGTCGTCCGGACGCTCGTCAACCGCCGTCCGAAATTGCGCGATCGCATCACCGAGCCGCCCTTCGCGGTCCAGCACGAGACCGTAGTTGTTGCGGGCCTGCTGGTAGGTCGGATCGATGCGCAGCGCCTGGAGGAAATTCGCCCGGGCCTCCTTCAGCTTGCCGCGCGACAGATACACGACGCCGAGATTGCTGTGAGCCTCGGCGTACTGGGGCCGCAGCCGCAGGGCCGCCCGGTACAGCTCGAACGCCTCCTGGGGCCGACCCTCCTCCTGGAGCAGGAGCCCGAGGTTGTTGTCGGCCAGCCAGCAGCCCGGGTTCTTCTCCAATATCCTGCGGTAAAACACGACGGGGGTCCGGTACCAACCGCATTCACGCCAGGTCATCGCACCCAGGGCGGCGAGCGCCACGGCCAGAGCTCCCCGCGACAGCCCCGCGAAAAGCGCCCGGTCACCGGGGCCCCCGAGCGCGCCGCGCACCCGCTCCGCCGCCCAAACCGCCCCGCTCGCCGCCGCGGCGAAGATTCCCAGGGAGGCCAGGTACTGGAAATGATCGGCCACGTACGAATAGAGGAACGGATAGACGTTCACGAAGCCCAGAGCAGGAAAAAGCGTCCCGACGAAAAAGAGCAGCGCCGCCAGCGGCCCCCGCGTCTTCCGCCGGATGCTCCAGGTCAGAAACAAGAGTCCGGCCAGGGCCGGTGTTCCGACGAGCCACGCCGCGTTCCAGGCCCAGGGCCAGCGCGGATAGAAGAACATCAGATTCGACGGCCATGCCAGATGGCCGAGGTAGCACCAGGTCACCCGGCCCGCGCGGAACAGGCGCGCCCAGAAGGAGAACTGAAAATCGGGGCCGCTTGCGCCGACGTAATGGCGCTCCACCCACGCCGTGAGCATTCCGGCCGCGCCGCCGAACACGAACCATGGCAGCAGCGGCAGGACGTCCCGGCGCCGGACCCGGCCGCGCTTCCACCAAAAAACGACCAGGAGCGCCGCCGGAAGGCTTGCCGTCACGGTCTTGGTGAGCACCGCGAATCCGAACAGCGCGGTAGCCGCTGCGTACCAGCCCCATCTCCGGCCACGGCCCGGCGGCCCCGAAAGAGCGTCCGCATCGAACCGCAAATAGGCGAGGCCGGCCAGGAGATAGGCGACCGCCGAAAGCGTGTTTTTCTGCTCCGAGATCCAGGCCACGGACTCGGCCATCGCCGGATGCACCGCAAACAGCAGGCCGGCCAGCCATGCTCCCTTCAGCCCCAACCGCCGCAGCGCAACGACGGCCAGGACGGCGGCGGCGGCGTGGAGGCCAATATTGAGCAGATGGTAGCCGAACGCCGCATCCCCCCAAAGCCGGTGTTCGAGCCAAAACGCGCTATACAGCACCGGATAATACTGCTGGGTCGCGCCCAAGTGGAACCAGATCCGCCAAAGCCCGTGAAGGCTCCGCAAGGCGGGCGCCGTCACGTGCGCGTTGTCGTCCCAGATGAAGCCCGCGCGCAGTGCCGGCCAATAAGAGGCGAAGGTCGCGAAAACGATGACGGCGAATTCAGCGATGGGACGCGCCGCCGGGCGCGCCGGCCCCGGAGGACCGCGCCTGCTGGCTGCGGCCGTTGGCCAGCCCGGCTCAGCGCCGGCCGGCTTCATCGAAGAGCGCGTCATAGTGATCCTGGATCGCCGCGAGCTCCGGACGCCGGAACACCCGCCGCCCATCCGCGCGGATGTCGTAGCCGTCGTTCGCATGCAGGACGTAGATCGGCTGGCCCGCGTGGAACGGCTCGAGCCCCCTCACCTCGCAGGTCGGCAGCGACGTACGGCCCCGGCAATGCCAGACCGATCCGCTCACCGTCCGGACCTTGAGCTTTTCAGAGTAAATGGCCGCGACGAACGCATCCCCCTCCCAGAGATTGCCCCGCCCCATCACCCGGCGGCAGAACCGCTCGTAACTCTCCAGAAGGCAGCCTCGCCGCGCCACCCACCAGCCCGCCGCGAAATACGCGTCGTCCGGCCGGAGCGGCAGCTCGGCCAGGTTGCACGGCTCGACGATTTCCCCGACGGACTGGACGTGAGCGTCGGCGATCAAATCGTAGCCCTCAAGGAGCGGGGCCAATTCCGGCAGGGAATGCGCAAATAACGCATCCGCGTCGAGCCACACCAGGTTCCGCCACGGCACTTCGGTCTTCTCCAGAAAACGCCCCACAAGCGCCTTGCCGAGCCAAGGATGGCTCACCGGCTCCGGAGCGGCGAGGACCTCGATCCCGGCAACCGCCCGCAGCCGCTCGATCTGGTCCGGTTCGAGGCCGAAATCGCATACCGCCAGCCGAAACGGCCCCATATTCGCGCGCCAGGAGCCGGCCAGCACCCTCAGGTTCGCGAAATGGGCCCGGTCCGCTCCCGTCACGATCATCGTATCGTCCCTGAACGCGGGGTTGACTCGCATGGTCAAAGGCAAGCGAATGCGAACGCGATGCGCTTTGCCAATCCTTTCTCGGACCTTTACCGCCACCGGGACCTTGTCGTCCAATTCACCCGGCGGGAGCTCGAGGCGCGCCACCGGGGGAGCCACCTCGGGCACCTGTGGTCCATCCTCAAGCCTCTGACGCTGCTCGGACTGTATGTCTTCATCTTCGGGTTCATCTTCGGCGGCAAATTCGGGGTGATCCCCCACGAGACGACGTTCGATTTCACGCTCGGCATCTTCATGGGCCTCAGCCTGTTCAATGTGATCGCCGAGGCGATGGGCGCGGCCCCGCTCCTCATCGTCAGCCAGCCCAATTTCGTCAAGCGGGTCGTGTTCCCTTTGGACGTCATCCCCTTTTCGAGCGTCACGACCTCCCTGTACCATTCCCTGCTGAGCGTGGCGCTGCTCCTCATCGCCGCCTCGTTCAGCCATGAGGGCGTGGACTGGCTGGGCGCTCTGGCGCTTCCGCTCCTGATCCTTCCCTTGTTCTTCATGGCGCTCGCGGTGGCCTGGGGTTTCGCCGCCTTGGGCGTCTTCGTGCGGGACATCAACCAGCTCGTTCCCCTGCTCTCGACCGGCGTCATGTACGCAAGCGCGATCGTCTATTCGCCGGAGAAGGTCCCCCCGGCGATCTACGCCGTCCTCAAGTACAATCCCCTCCTCCAGGTGGTCGCCCAGGCGCGGCGGATCGTCCTCTGGCATCTTCCCCCGAATTACGGAGCCCTCGAATACGCCTACGCCGCCAGCATCGTGATGCTCGCGATCGGCTATGGGCTGTTCGCCGTCCTGCGGCCGTATTTCGCGGAGGTGATCTGATCCGCTAGACGCGGTACGCCGCGACCTCGTAGGGCAGGCGCACGAGACCGTGCACGATATCGTCGCCGGCGTGCGCCGAGACCTCGATGACGGCGGCGGCCACTACGCGCTGCCAAGTATTGTCCTGCGCGTCGCCCGCCCCGCAGCCGATGTCGATCGAGTACCGGCCCGGGGCCAGATCCATCTTGAATTTGATCACCACGGTCCGCCCTTCGCCGGAGGCGATCGAATCGATCAGCCGACGCACGACACGAAGCCCCGTCGCGAACAGGACCTGGCCATGCCGATCCCGGACTTCGCAGCCGGCGCTCGCCATCCGGACCTCCTTGGTCGTCCGGACGAGAGCGACGACCCGGCACCATTCGCCGTGCCGGAAGACCGCGGTCGCCTCGCCGGCTTCGTTCAGGAGCCAGATCCGGTCGACGTAGATGCCCCCGTCGCCCAGCCGCTCGCAGCGTGACAGGTCGAGGGGCTCCGCGGATGGCAACGTCGCTTCGGGCAGGGCATCCGAGGCTTCCGTCACGGCGGTATCGTTCCCCGCCTCCGCCGCCATGGCCGCAAGATACTCCCGGACGCAAGCCGAGGCGTCCCCAAGGTAACGGGAGGCCCCTTCGTGCAGCCACATCGCCCGCTGGCAGAGATTGAGCACAAATCCGGTGTCGTGGGTCACCACGAGGAGCGTGACTCCGGAGGCGAGCAATTCGCGCATCTTCCGGTTGCATTTCTGTTGGAAGAGGATGTCGCCAACGCTCAGGGCCTCGTCCACGATCAGGATGTCGGGATCGACGGCCACGGCGACAGAGAAGGCGATCCGCATCAGCATGCCGGTGGAATACGTCCGCACGGGCTGGTCCATGAATTCCCCGACCTCCGCGAAGCGTTCGATTTCATCAAATTTGCGATCCATCTCCTCCCGGGAGATCCCCAGGATCGAGCCGGCGAGATAAATATTCTCCCGTCCGGTGAATTCCGGGTTGAACCCGGATCCCAGCTCCAGCAGGGCGGTGACCCGGCCCCGCACGGCGCATTGGCCTGAGGTGGCCTGCAGCGTGCCGGCGACGATTTGGAGCAGGGTGCTCTTGCCGGCTCCGTTGCGGCCCACGACGCCGAACGCCTCGCCCTTCCAAACGGAAAAGGCGATGTCCCGGAGGGCGTAGTGCCCGGTGGGATCGGTCTTACCGTTGGCCTCGCCATCCCCGGGAGAGCCGATCCCCAACCCCCAGCGGAGCCACTTGTGCAACGGAACGTCCCGGCGGTAGATTTTAGTCAACCGCTGCACTTCGATCGCGGGGGCCTCTCCTCGTTCCTCCATGGCCAGTCGGTCCGTTGGGAGACAGAATCGGAGCACAGAAACGTCCGGGCGCGAAGAAAAAAAGAGGCGGCCGCTTCCGGCCGCCTCTTTCGTGGCGTAATCTAGATCAGAAGCTTATCAGGGGGACGGGTCGACGTTGGCACCCGAACCCGCGAATGTCGGAGCATGGCCGTTCAGGTTAACCGACTGGCTGAGGCCGCTCAGATCCTTCGTCCCGGAGGACTGGACCGTCAGCGTGCCATCCACCAGGATCGGCGAGGTGAGCGTGATGCCGCTCGTGGAAATCAGCGTCAGGTTATCGAAGATGCTGCCGGCGTTCGTGGCATTCGTGATCGTCCCAGCGGAATTGACCGTAAGGTTGCCAAGCGCATCCGACCCGCCAGCCAGCACCAAGCTGCTGTTCTGCAGCACCTGGGACGTTGTTCCGGCGGCGGTGACGACCGCGACGCTTCCATACGAGCTGTCCAGATCCGTGAGAAGGACCGCGCCATTGGCGACGGACGATCCGTTGGTTCCGTTCGCCTTGAACAAGCCCTCGCCGCCGACCGTGATCCCGTTGCTTGAACCCGTGTCCATGATGGCAGTTCCGTTTACGTACGAGCCGACGTTCGTCACCGTCAGGTTGCCACCAACATCGGTGCCATCGGCCAGTACCGTATCATTGCCGGCGTCTTCGATCGCGGCGTTTCCGCTCGCGGTCAGTTCGACAGCTTTGCCGCCGAAGTTATTTGTGCCTGCTGACGCGGTGATGTTGCCGTTGCTCGCGGCGAGCGTGCCGCCGGCCATCGTCAGCGCCCCGGTGACATTGATGTCGCCGCCGGTCGCGGTCAACGCGCCGGCTCCCGTGATCGTAATGGCCTTCGCGTCCGTGATGCTATAGCCGGACAAGGTGCCGGTGCCGGTAATCCCGATCGCATCGGTGGCGGTGAGTACGCCGCCCGCGGAGAGAGTCGCATTGCCTCCAATAGTGGTCGCCGCGAGAGACAAGTTGCCACCCGCCGTCAGACTTGCATTGCCGGTCACCCCGAGTGCGGCGCTCGTCGTGATCGCGCTTCCCGCTGTGATCGCCGCGGTTCCTCCCGCGGTGACCGCGTTGGTGAGCGTTACGTTTCCTTGTGTGGCGGTCAGAGCGAGATTGCCGCCCACGACGATCGTGCCGGCCGTCGTCTGTTCGATGTCTCCCAGGTCGTCAGTCACGGTGAGCTTGCCCGCGGTGCCGGTTGCAACGGATTGGAGGTTGTCGGTGGCCGTTTCACGGAGGGAAACGTTCGCACCGGCCGCAGCCGCGCCGGCGTCGGTCGTATCGATCGTCAAGCCGCCGAAGTTATTGCCGGCGTTCGCAAGGGTGATGGCCCCGGCTTTGGTGACAAAGTCCGGATTACCCCAGATCCAAATCGAGTCGCCGGCCGCCTGGCTGATGGCTCCACCGCTGGCCAAAGTGGTCGCCATAAATGTTCCCTGACTGACCGTCGTGTTGCCGAACTCCAGATCGGCTCCATTGCTGATGCCCGAGTTGCCCATGGCGGTGAGGGCGATCGGAACCGGGGTTCCCACCGCTCCGATCACGTTTCCGGCATTCGTGAGTGTCACGAGACCGGTAGGCGCCGAGAGCGTCAGGCTGGTGACGGTGTCAGGCACCGTGATGGCGCCGGTCTGAGTGATGCTGCCCGACACGCTGGCTAGCGAGGCACTGCCGCTGCTGCCGGTCATATCGAGGGAGGTGATGTTGGCCGTGCCACCTTCCACGTAGGCCAAGTTCCCGGAAACGGTGAAGGTCAGAGCGCCCAGGCTGTTCGTGGTGTTGTTGTCGACCGCGACATTTTTGGCATCGAAGGTCACCGGGCCGACGAATTGGACCGGGCTGTTCGCCGAGTCGGCGATCGTGCCGGCACTTGCGGTCAGGGTGGTCGGGAGAACGCCAGTTACCGCCACACCCGAGCCCAACGTAATGTTACCGGCGGTGCTGGTCACATCGAAAGAATCGCTTCCGGAAGCATCCGTATCGGTGACGTTCGTGAGAGTGAGATTTCCGGGGTTAGTGATGTCCACATTACCCACAACCGCGAGGGCGAGCGTGCTGAAACCCTTGGCTCCGCCGACCGTAAGATCTCCGGCGCCCAGATTGAGCGAGGCCCAAGAGATTAGATTGGTCGGCGACTCGACATCGATCGCACCCGTGTTAAAGAGCGTAAGCGCGCTGGCATTGCTCACAGTCAGGGTACCGGTGATCGCGGCGGTGTCCGTCGTGGACGAGACCCCGATCGTCACCGCCCCCGGCGCACTGACCGTCGTGTCTCCGGCCGTGATGACGCCGGAAGTCGAGATCGAGGTGCCGCTTGTCGCCGCCAACGTTCCCGCTGTGATCGTCCCCAGATTGAGGGCCGAGGCGCTGTTTATGGCGAGCGCGCCCGTTCCAACACCAGCGTTCACCTGCCCGAAGCTCGCGGCTGAATTCGTCGTCGCGCCGAGGCTGGCGGCCTCGTTATCGGTTGTCAGGCTCACGTTGCCGCTGACGGTAAGCGCGTCCGCCGTCGTCGCGATGGCGCCGGTGCCGCTCGATGTGTCGATCGAAAGGTTCTTGCCGAAGGACAGAACGTCGGCCGCGGCAGCGCCCAGGGTGACGCCGTCCCCATCGGTAATCGCCACATTGCCGGTGGCGGCGGTGCCGTTGGTGAGCGTCAAGGCCGCATCGTCGGTGATGGTGGCTCCACTCGCCGCGCCGAGAATCTCGAGGTCCGCGATCGAATTGGCGCCGCCCAAGGTGATGGTTCCGGCGTTCACTGTGGTGGCGCCGGTCGTGGTGATCGTGCCCCCTTCGGTGACGGCTCCATTGGAAGTCACGGTCAGTTTCGGGGTGCCTGAGACGGTGCCGATCGTCGTGCTGGTCGAGCCGGTGAGGGCGGCACTGGTGCTGGCGGTGACAGTCGAGCCCGTAAGGTCGAGCACTCCGTTCGAGGTGATCGCCAAGGTAGGGACCGAAATGGTGCCGCCGAGCGTCGCGTTGCCCGTGGCATTGAGTGTCGCCGTGCCCGAAGCGGCCCCGGTAATGTCGGAGGCGTCGGTCAAGGCGCCGCCCGAACTGACTGTCAATGTCTTGAAGCCTTGAGTGTCCCCGATGTCTCCGTCGAGAGCGAGTGAGTTGCCAGTCGCGGTGAGCGAAGCGGTCGAGCTAGCGTCCTCGCCGTCGATCGTGCTCAAGGCGGTCAGGGTACCGCCGCTAGTGACGGTCAGCGCCTCGGAGACGACGGCGCCGCCCAAGGTCGTATTGCCGGCCGAGGTCAGACCCGCGCTGGTGGTCGCGGTGATCGCGCCGGTCGCCAGGGTTCCGCCGGAATTGACGCTCAGGGTGGGGGCCGTGATGGCGCCAAGGGACGCGTTCCCGGTCGACGTAAGGGTTGCGCTGGCGCTCGCCCCTGTCGATGTGATCGCTCCCGTGGTTAGCGTGCCCATCGATGTGACCGTGAGTGTCGGGGCGGTGATGGCGCCGACGGAAGCGTTGCCGGTCGACGTGATCGTGGCCGTAGTTCCGGCAGCGAGTGAGCCGGCGTCAGCGAGAATTCCGCTGGAATTGACCGTCAGTGTCTTCGGTGCATCGGCGGCTCCGATGTCGTCGCCGAGCTCCATGTTTCCGGTGGAGGTCAAGGTAATCGTTCCCACGCCAGCGGCAACGGTGTCGAGCGTGCTGGAGGTCGTGAGGAAACCGCCGCTCGTGATCGAAATGCTCGGAGCGACGACCGCGCTGCTGACCGACAGGTTGCCGGTCGAACTGAGGCTGGCGCTGGCCAGGTTCCCGCTCGATGCCGCGACCGTGCCAATCGTGAACGCGCCGGAGCCTGCAAACGTGATCGATCCGCCGCTTCCGGCGGTGAGGCTGACAGTCGGCGTCCCCGACGTGTCCGTGAACGCAACCGTGCCGTCACTGCCGATGTTGCCGGCGGCGACCAAGGTGAGGTCGCCGTCGATCGAGGAGGCCCCAAGAGTGAGGCTGTCTGCCCCAGCGTCCTTGATCGTAACGGTACCCGTGCCCGTCACACCCGAGGTGGTAATGAGCGCATCGGAGAGGTCAGCCGTGCCGTGCGTGGCGAAGTCGATCGACCCCGCCTTGATAGTCTGAGTGGTCCCGGCATCGTTCGCGACGAAGTCCCCGGCTCCCGCGTTGATGCCGGAGGTCACCGCGTTGGCTGTGCTGATCCAAGTGTTGCCGGTAACCGTCAGATCGTAGCCGTCGGCCAGCGCGGTGGCGCCGGATCCGTTGGTTGTCGTCGCGGTCAGATTTCCGAAGACGGTGGTCGCGGCCACGTCGGAAATCGTAATGCCGCCCGTCCCGGCGATGCCGGGCTGAGCGATCAAATCCACATTGCCGAGCAGCGTGCCGCCCTGGATGTCGACGGAGTTGGCGGCGATATTAATGCCCCCGTTTCCGGTGATCTGGGCGCCGTTTTGTACGGTGATGCCGTTGGTGGCTCCGTTGCCGGGGTTCGATCCGGTGAACACCTGCAAAGTACCGTTGCTTTCAAAGTAGCTCAGGTTCTCGGCTACGGTGCTGAGATAGAGTCCGGCCGAACTGATACGGGCTCCGCTCGCCACGATAATGCCGTTTTGGTTGATGAAGTAGAGATTGCCGTTCGACGAAAGCGTCCCGTTCAACGTGGTGGCGTCGCCGCTGATGACGTTGAGGAGTCCGGACGATGCTGAAGGCAGCGTGAAGCTGATGCTGTCCCCACTCCCAAGCGTTCCGCCCGTCGCCGTGCCGTCGGAGAACGCGCCCCAGCCGATGATAGTCGATGTCCCGGTGCTGCTGATCGCCAGCGAACCGGTCGTGCCCGAGGCTATGGTCGGAATCGTCACGGTGCCGCCGTTCGAAGCCCACGTCGTGGTCACATTGGCGCCGGTCTCGGGCAGGGTTGCCTTCATCGTAGCCGGCAGGAAGGCTAGAGAGCCAGCAGCCAGCGTGGAGAAAAGAAACTTCGTCCACGGGAGCCTGGCATTCGGTTGTGTCTTCATTTTCGTCATGAGTATTAAGTTATCCATCTAGATATAGTTTTACGCCACTTCAATGTGAGGAAAGCAACGCGCAGGAGTACTTGGCAAGCAAAAATAAAGAAAATTCCAGAGGGGGCTTCATAGGAGAATTCCCGGGGCCTGGCGGCACAAGGCTTACGAACCCGGGTCCCCACCCCTAACGAACGTGTTGACAAACCCCCTCACGGTACCCACCGCGTAGCCCTTTCCATGTCCCGGCACAACTCAATTATTTTGGCGATCGCCCTGCTGCTTTCGATCGGCGCCCCGCGCGCGCTTGGCGCCGGCCCCGCGTACCGGCTCAAGCATCTGCTGATTTCCGACACGGGCGCGAAGGTCGCCTCGATGAAATCCTCGGCCCGCACGGGCCGGATCATTCTCTGGGACGAACCGCTGCTCGCGACCGAGGCGTTCAACCGGACGATGAGCCCGTACTTCGGCCAGGCGATCACCCCCGAGTCGATTTCGTTGCTCACGCGCGACCTGACCGCATTCGTGCGGGGCCACGGACAGCCGATGGTCTATGTCAGCGTGCCGGACCAGAACATCGCGGCCGGCGACCTGCGCCTGGTCGTGATCGTGGGGCGATATCCGCTTCGGCGGCTTTTGATCGCCGGGAGCGCCCAGGCCGTGTCCGACCTCGAAATTCCGCCCAATGCCGGGGCTATCGTGGTGGACAGCCTGCCGCTGATCGAGACCCGGGATTTCGCGAAGCTGTGCACGCCGTTCTTCGGCAAACCGATCACCGAGGACGCGCTGAACCGCCTGGTCGCGGCGATCGACGGCTACGTGAAGGCGCGCGGGCAGCTCCTGGCGAAGGTCGACGTGCCGCCGCAGACGATCGCGAACGGCGTATTCCGGATGGCGCTGATCATCGGCCGCTATCCGCTCCGGCGCCTGGTGGTCGCGGACACCGCCGCGCACGCGCGGACAGCCAAGGTCCCGCCCGGAGCGGGCCGGGTCGTCGCGGCGGGGGTCCCGCAACTGGCGACCCCGGAATTCGCGCGGTACATCGCCCCGTATTTCGGGAAGCCGATCACCCTCGACTCGGTCGAGAAGCTCCGGACCGCGGTGGCCGATTACTTGAAGCACCACGATCTCGCGATCGTGTCCGTGCCCGAGCCGACCGTGGACGTGGCGACGGGCGAAATCCGCGCGGCGGCGATCATCGGCCGGTACAACGAACTCGTCTTCCGGGGCAACCGCTGGTTCAGCGACCGGCTGCTCCAGCGCCAGCTCGGGATCAAGCCCGGGGAGGAGGTGCGCCTGTCCACGCTGCGGAATGCGCTGAACTGGGCCAATCAGAATCCGTTCCGCCATCTGCAGGTGCTGGTCAACACCGTCAATCTTCCGCCGGGGGTCGCCGACCTCGACGTGAGCGTCGCGGAGCGGGTGCCGGTGCGGGTGGCGCTGTCGTACGACGACGCGGGCAACGACGTGATCGGGAACAACCAGTATTCGGCCTCGGTGCTGTTCGGCAATCTGTGGGGCCGCGACCACCAGCTCTCGTATCAGTTCACGACCACCGACGCGCTGCATCTGTATCAAGTCCAGTCGCTCGACTACCGTGCCCCCCTGCCCTGGCGGAACTATCTCGAATTTTCCGCGGCGCTCGCGGATGTGAGGCCCACCTTTTACGGCGGCTTCGGCCACGAGCACAATCGCAACGTCATCGCCGACCTCCGCTACATCGCGCCGGTCACGCTCGGGAGCTGGTCCCTCGACGTCTCCGGAGGTCTCGATTACAAGC
>JBOHXF010000018.1:0-11886 GCA_050737455.1 Opitutaceae bacterium
GGCCGGCAGAAGATCAACTGGATGCCGCGCCCCGCCATCGCGTGCGCCACAAGCGCCGCTCCGGGCCTGCACGTGCGCACCACCTCGCAGCTCGTGAGGGGCTGCCGCGAGGGCGTGATGGAATTCCTTCTCATCAACCACCCCCTCGACTGCCCGATCTGCGATCAGGCGGGCGAATGCCGGCTCCAGGAGCAGGCGACGCAGTACGGCCGCGGTTATTCCCGCTTCATCGAACCGAAGAACGTCAAGCCGAAGCGGACCCTGCTCGGCGCGCGGGTGATGCTCGACGACGAGCGCTGCATCCGCTTCTGCAAGGAGATCGCGAGGGACGACGTGCTCGGCTTCGTCGATCGCGGAAGCTTTTCGACCCTGACCTGCTTTCCGGGACGGACGCTGGAGAACAACTATTCGCTCAACACGGTCGATATCTGCCCGGTCGGCGCGCTGACAAGCACGGACTTCCGGTTCAAGATGCGGGTTTGGCTCCTGAAGCAGACGAACAGCGTCGAGACCGAAAGCAGTGCGGGGGCGAACACGATCGTCTGGTCACGGGAGGGGGTCATCCACCGGATCACGCCGCGGCGCAACGACGCCGTGAACGACACGTGGATGTCCGACAGCGCGCGCCTGCTGTACCAGCTCGTCAGGTCCGAGGACCGCCTGGGCGCCGTTCGCGTGAACGGCGCGGACAACGCCTTCGAGGCCGCCGTGGACGCGGCCGCGCTCCTTCTGAAGCAGGGCGGGGTGGCGGTCGTGGGCTCCGGCCGGAGCTCGGTCGAAGAGCAGTACCTGACACGGCTCCTCGCGGAGGCGGCCGGGGCGACCGCCTACCTGGTCGCCCGATCGGGTCCTTCGGACGGCATCCTGGTTTCCGCCGACCGCAATCCGAACACCCGCGGCGCTTTGGTCACGGGGCTCGTTACCGCGCTCCCCGCCGCGAATCTTTCGGTCCTGGGCGCGGAGATCGACGCCGGCCGCGTGCGAACGGTGGTTTCGGTCGGCGAGGACCTAGCCGCCGCCGGGCTCACCGCCGAGCAGATCGCCCGCCTGAGCGTGATCCACCTCGGCACCCACCGCAGCGCCACCAGCGCCGCCGCAAAGGTGCTTATTCCCGCGCTCACGGTCTTCGAGAAAAACGGGACATTCGTGAACCAGCAGTTCCGCATCCAAAAATTCCAGGCGGCCGTGCCCGGCCCCGCCGGGGCGACCGACGACTCGGAGGCCCTGGGCCGGCTCCTGTCGGCGGTCACCGGCTGCGCGGCCCCCGGGCAAGCCCGCGGGGGCCGGCCGGGCGTCGACCTCAACGGGCTTTGGGACGCGCTTGCCGCCGCCGTGCCCGCCCTGGCACAGGTGCGGTTCCGCACGCTGCCGGACTCGGGGTTGCTGCTGGACGCGACGGCGTGGGCGGACTTGCCCTTCCCCGAGGGTCCCGCCCTCCACCACACGCCCGCGGCCGCCGCGGCGAAATCCTGACGGCTTCGATGGGATCGCACGCATTTTTCGAACTCCACCCTTGGTGGATCATGGTGCTCAAGGCGCTCGCGGTCATCGCCGTGATGTTCCCGATCGCCGGCGCGTGCTCGATGGCCGAACGCAAGATATCGGCGTGGATCCAGGGCCGGCCGGGTCCGAACCGGGCGATCCCTCCGTGGTTCGCCTGGGTGCCGGTCGCCGGCCCGATTCTGCAGCGGCTCGGCGCCTTCCACCTGCTCGCCGACGGCCTCAAGTTCCTGTTCAAGGAGGAGCCGCTCCCCGGCCAGGTGAATCGGAATTATTTCATCCTGGCGCCGCTGCTCGCGATGATCCCGGCGCTTTCGACCGTCGTCGTGGTGCCGTTCGGGGCCTACCTCGAGCACGGGCGGATGGTGCCGCTCGTCCTGGCCAATGTGAACGTGGGCATACTTGCGGTCTTTGCTGTGTCCTCGCTCGGGGTCTATTCGATCATCCTCGCGGGCTGGGCCTCGAATTCGAAGTACGCGTTCCTGGGCGGGGTGCGCGCGGCGGCCCAGCTCGTTTCCTATGAGCTTTCGCTGACCCTGTCCGTCCTGCCGATTTTCCTTTGGATCAACGAGCCGGGCTATTCGGGCTCACTGAGCCTCGCCCGCGTGGTGGATTTCCAATCAAGGAGCGGCTTCTGGGGCGGCGCCTGGTTCGTCTTCATCATGCCGGTCGCGGCGATCGTGTTCCTGATCGCGCTCTTCGCGGAGACGAACCGGCAGCCCTTCGACATGCCCGAATCCGAGGCGGACCTGGTCGGCGGCTACCACACCGAATACGGGGCGTTCAAATGGTCGCTGTTTTTCGTGGCCGAATACTGCAACATGCTCGTGGGCTCGGCCGTGTTCGTCCTGCTCTTCCTTGGCGGCTGGAACCCGCTTCCCTGGCTGTCCCTGGCGAGCTTCGTCCACGGGATCGGGCTCGCTGGCCATCCGTTCTGGATCGGCGTCATCTCCATCCTCATCATCCTCGGCAAGATTCTGGGCATGATCTTCCTGTTCATGTGGGTGCGCTGGACGGTGCCGCGCTTCCGCTACGACCAGGTGATGAAGATCGGCTGGCAGAAGCTCTTGCCCCTCGCCATCGCGAATCTCGTGGTTTACGCCATCGGGATCGCCTTCCTGCAGCACTAAACCCTTCGCATCCATGGCCGTCCTTCCCGTCGAACGCAAGCCGCTGAGCCTGGCGGAACGCGCGTATCTGCCGCAGATCGCCGGCGGTCTCAAGATCACGCTCCGGCACCTGTTCGCCCCCAAGGAGACGATGCAGTACCCGGAGGAGCGCCCGACGATCCCGCCGGGCTACCGCGGTGCGCCGGCGCTCGTCAAGGATCCGCACGGGCGCGTCAAGTGCGTAGCCTGCCAGCTCTGCGAATTCGTCTGCCCGCCGAAGGCGATCCGGATCACGCCCGGCTCGATTCCGGACGGAACCGGCCGCGAGCATGTCGAGAAGGAGCCGGAAGCCTTCGACATCGACATGCTCCGCTGCATCTACTGCGGGCTGTGCCAGGAGGTCTGTCCGGAGGAGGCCATCTTCCTGCTGAACGAGTACTCGATGGCCGACTACAGCCGGGAGTCGATGGTCAACCACAAGGAGCGGCTGCTCGAGATGGGCGGCGTTCTGCCGGACCGGTTTTTCAAATGGGACCAGAAGAAGCGCGCCGAAGAGGAAGCCGCCGGGGCCGACCACGAGCACTGAGCCCGGTCGCGCCACCCCGCCCATGACGCACGTCCTGTTTGTTATTTTCGCGGTGTTCACGATCGGCTGCGCGCTAGGCGTGGTCGCGAACCGGAATGCGGTCAACGGGGCCATGTGCCTGCTCCTCTGCCTGGCCGGCGTGGCGGGCCTGTTCATCCAGCTCAACGCGTATCTTTTGGCCTTTCTGCTCCTGCTCGTCTACGCGGGCGCCGTCGTCGCCCTGTTCCTCTTCATCATCATGCTTCTTGACGTGCGCGGGCAGGATCCGGTGAAGCGGCCCGTGGCCGGCGTCGTGACCGCCCTGCTCGCCGGGGCGGCGCTCCTCTTGGGGCTCGTCAGCCTGTGCGTCCACAGCGGGGGCGCCCTGCCCGGATCGCCGCCGGTTGCGCCGGTGGGCGCCTCCCTGCACCGGTACGCCGAGCTGCTCTTCAGCACCTACCTGCTGATCGTCGAGATCGTGGGCTTCCTGCTTCTGATCGCCATGATCGGCGTCATCGTCCTCAGCCGCCGGGTCGAACCGCCCCGGCCCCGCTCTTCCGCCGCGCCATGATCGAGCCGACCCTCCACGTCTACCTCGCGCTCAGCGCGCTGCTCTTCGTCATCGGCTTCTTCGGGGTCGCGGTGCGGCGCAACACCCTCGCCATCTTCATGTGCCTCGAATTGATGCTGATCGCGGCGAGCCTGGCCTTTGTCGCGTTCTCCCGTTTCGACGGGACCATGGACGGCGACGTCTTCGTCTTCTTCATCCTCACGGTCGCGGCGGCCGAGGTGGCCGTGGGCCTTGCCATCATCGTGGCCCTGTTCCGCCGCCGCCGCACGGTGCAGGTGGACGAGCTCAGCGCCCTCAAGAACTGACCGTTCCGCCGCATGACACCCGCGCACATCGCCTGTCTCGTCCTGCTCGTTCCGCTCGGCTCGGCGGCCCTGATCGCTTTCTTCCTTCGGCGTTGCGGCTCCCTGGCCGCCGGGATCTCCGTCCTCGCTTCAGCCCTTTCCGCGGCGGGGGCTTTCTATCTGGCGTTCGGCGGGTTCCGCTTCCAGGTCGCCCGGGATTGGTTCGCCCTGGGCGGATTCGCCGTCCCGATGGGATTCAACTTCAACGATCTTGCCGCGCTGATGCTGTCGATCGTGGCGCTGATCGGCTTCTGCGTTCATGTGTTCTCGCTGGGCTACATGCGGGACGATCCCGCGAAGGCCCGCTTCTTCGGAGGCCTGTCGATTTTCCTGTTCTCGATGAACGGGATTGTCCTCGCGGACAACCTGTTCATGATTTTCATCTTCTGGGAGCTTGTCGGGTTCAGTTCCTGGCTGCTGATCAACCACTGGCACGAGCGGCCCGCCGCCGCCGCCGCCGCGAAGAAGGCTTTCATCGTCAATCGGGTGGGGGACGTGGGCTTCGTCCTAGGCATCATCTACTGCTATTGGGCCCACGGCACGGTGAACTTGGCCGACCTTGCGGCGCAGGCCGGAGCCGGGCACTTCGCGTACAGCCGGGCGATCCCGCTCCTGCTGTTCTGCGGGGCGGTCGGCAAGTCGGCGCAGCTTCCGCTCCAGGTCTGGCTGCCCGACGCCATGGAGGGCCCAACGCCGATTTCGGCGCTGATCCACGCGGCGACAATGGTCGCGGCCGGCGTCTACATGCTTTGCCGGATCCACATGCTGATGGTGCCGGACGCCCTGATGGTGATCCGCTGGGTCGGCACCCTCACGGCCCTGTACGCCGCGCTGTGCGCGATCACGCAGGACGACATCAAGAAGGTCCTGGCGTATTCGACGCTCTCGCAGCTCGGCTACATGGTGGCGGCGTTCGGGCTCGGCGCGCTCGCGCCCCGCGGGACGGGCCAGTGGCTCGCGCTGGCGGGGGTCGCGGCGGCGATGTTCCACCTGACGACGCACGCGTATTTCAAGGCGCTCTTGTTTCTCGGCTCGGGCTCGATCATCCACGCCTCCCACGAGCAGAACATCTTCCGGATGGGCGGGATCGCGCGCCGGATGAAGCTGACCTTCGTCACCTTTACGATCGCGGTCGCCGCGATCAGCGGGTTTCCCTTCTTCGCGGGATACTTTTCCAAGGATGCGATCCTTTACCTGGCCTACGCGAACGACCGGGCGGTCTTCATCATCCTCGCGGTGACGGCGGCGCTGACGGCGTTCTACATGGTGCGCATGTGGAAGCTCGTGTTCTTCGGCCGGCCCCGCAGCGAGGCGGCGGCCCACGTCCGCGAGAACGGCTTCACGATCGCGGCGCCCATGGTGGTCCTCGCGGTGCTGGCCGCCATCGGCGGTTACCGCCGGCTGTATCCGCGCGCGTTCGCCGGGGTGTTCGCCTCGATTCCCGAGGCCCCGCACGGCCCGGCCCTCGTCATCCTGGCGGTCGGCCTGACCGTGCTGATCGTGGGCGCCGGGCTCGCCGCGCTCTTCTATCGCTCGCAGTCCGAGGACCGGCTGGCGGAGGTCTGGCCGGGGCTTTTCGGCGGATTGGTCGCCCTGCGCGCCTCCTTCGACGCGGGCTACGAGTATTACGTCGCCAAGGTCCAGCAGCGGGCCGCGATGGTCCTCAATTTTCTCGATCAGATCTTCCTCTCCGGGCTCATCCTCAGGGGCGCAGCGGGGCTAGTCGGGCTCGCCGGCCTCGGGGTCCGCGCCCTCCACGTCGGGCGCGTGAGCGCCTACCTGCTCTGGTTTCTGTGCGGAGCCGTGATTCTCTGGGCCATCGCCGCCGGCCTCCTTTGACGCCATGAGCCATCCCCTCTTCGATCCGCTTTTGATCGCGATCGCCGCCCCGCTGGCCTTGGCGCTGGCGATCGGCCTCGGCCTGCCCAAGCGATGGTCGGTCCGTCTGGCCTACGCGGCGTTCGCGATCCCCCTGCTGATGGCGCTGCACGTGTGGTGGCATTTCTCGACGGCGCCGAAGATCCACGGGTACGCGTTCACCAGCGACTACGCCACGGGTCTCGCCGGCCTGGGCATCTCGCTGAAACTCGGGGTGAACGGCGTTTCGATGCCCCTGTTCGTCATGGCGGGCATCGTGGGGTTCGCCGCGGGCTGGTACGCGATCCATTCCGGAGCCGAGCGGCTGAAGATCTACCTGATGCTGCTGCTCGTGATGCAGGCGGGTTTGATCGGCATCTTCGTCACGGTCGACGTCTTCTTTTTCTATTTCTTCCACGAGCTGGCCCTGATCCCGACCTTCATCATGGTGGGGGTCTGGGGCGGCCGCGACCGGTTCTACGCGGCGATGCAGATGACGATCTATCTGACGGCCGGGGCGATGCTCTCGCTGATCGGATTGATCGCGATCTACGCGAAGAGCGGGGCGCACAGCTTCGACCTGATCGCCCTGCACGCTGCGCTGGCCGGCCAGCCGCTTTCCGTCCTCGCGCAGAAGCACGTGTTCGGGCTGCTCCTGTTCGGCGCCGGCATCCTGGTGTCGCTCTGGCCGTTCCACTCCTGGGCGCCTCTGGGCTACGGCGCGGCGCCGAGCTCCGCGGCCATGCTCCACGCCGGCGTGCTCAAGAAGTTCGGGCTGTACGGCCTCATCCAGATCGCCCTTCCCCTTCTGCCGGGCGGGCTGGCGCCGTGGGCGCTCACCCTCGCGATCTTGGCGGCGGGGGGCAACATCATCGTGATCGGCTTGGTCACGATCGCGCAGCGCGATCTCAAGCAGATGGTCGGCTACAGCTCGGTCATGCACATGGGTTACGCCTTCCTGGGGCTCGCCGCGGGCTCGGCGCTCGGCGTCGGCGGCGTCGTGTTCCTGATGGTGGCCCACGGACTCTCGATCGCCCTGCTGTTTCTGCTCACCACCTGCGTGCATCACCGCACCGAGACGTTCTCGATGGAGGACATGGGCGGGCTCGCCCGCCGGACCCCGGCCCTGGCGGCATTCTTCGTCGCGGCCATTTTCGCCACTATCGGCCTGCCCGGCTTCGCCAATTTCTGGGCGGAGCTCTCCATTTTCGTCGCTCTCTGGCATTTTCATCCGATCTTCGCCGGGCTTGCCGTCCTCGGGGTCGTGATCTCGGCGGTGTACGGCTTGCGGGCGGCGACGCGCATCTTTTTCGGCGAGCCGAGCGAGGCGGTGGAGGCCGTCATCCGCCGGCGGCCACCGGCGGATCTGGATTTCAAGGAGCGGGTGCCGGCCCTCCTGCTGGTCGGAGCCCTGCTGTTCATAGGCTTTTGGCCGCACTCCATCGACCGGGCGATCGATTCCGTGGTCGCGTCCCCGCCGCCGGCAGTCGCCGCGGTGCTCCTCCCTTCCCGCTGACCCGCCCATGCCTCCCGCCTTCGTCCTCGCTTCGCACAATCCCTGGCTCGCCGTATGGCCCGAGCTGGCGCTGGGGTGTCTTGCGCTCGGCCTCCTGGTCTACGAGATCGTTCTGCCCGCGGCGGCGCACCGGTTCATCCCGGCGGTCGGGATCGTCGGTCAGATCGCCATCCTCGCCGGCGTCCTTGCCAACCTGCACAGCTCGTGGCTGGGCCGGGAGAGCTTCAACGGGCTCCTGCGCCATTCGATGGCGGGGCAGGGGATGCGGGTTTTCTTCCTGGTCTCCTCGATCCTCGTCTTCGTCCTGGCCCGGATCGCGCTGAAGCGCCAGGCGATGCCCCGGGTCGAGTTCTACCATATCGTGCTCGTGGTCACGGCCGCCATGATGCTGCTCGTCCAGAGCAATCACTTCGTGATGCTCTTCGTCTCGCTCGAGACGGTCACGGTGGGCTTCTACATCCTGGTGAGCTACTGCCGGGACAACGCGCTCACGCTCGAGGCCGGGCTCAAGTACCTCATCAACAGCGCGCTCAGCGCGAGCGTCCTGCTTTTCGGCATCGCGCTCCTCTACGGAGTCGCAGGCAGCCGGGCCCTGCCTGCGCACACGGCCCACGCGATGCGCTACGACGCGCTCGCGCGGTTTCTTGCGGCCAATCCGCATAATTTCGTCGCGGCCGCCGGCATTGTCCTCGTCCTTGCCGGCATCGGTTTCAAGATCGGCGCGTTCCCGTTCCAGTTCTGGATTCCGGACGTGTACCAGGGGGCTCCCACCCCCGTCACCGCGTTTTTGGCCGTTGGCTCGAAGGCGGCGGGCTTCGCCGTTTTGCTGGGGCTCGTGCAGCGCGCGTTTCCCGGCTACCAGTGGCTCACGGTTCCGGTCCTCGCGTTTCTGGCCGCAGCCACGATCATCTTCGGCAACCTGGCCGCGCTGACGCAGCACAACGTGAAGCGGCTCATCGGCCTGTCCGGCGTCTCGCATGCGGGCTTTCTCCTGCTCGGCGTGGTCGCGGCCGACTTGGGATCGCGCCTCGCGCCCGCGGCCGTCTACTTTTACCTCTGGGCCTACCTGCTGGCGTCGTTCGCCGTGTTCGCCGTCATGGTGCACATGGCCGGCGCCAACGACGCCGAACAGGAACTCGAACACTACGCGGGCCTTGCCAAGGAGGACCCGTTTCTCGGAGGGGTGCTGACCATCGGCCTCGCCTCGCTGGCAGGCATCCCCCCGCTAGCCGGCTTCATGGGGAAGTTTTTCGTGTTCGTGGCCGCGTTTGAGGCCCATCTTTATTGGCTGCTCGCGATCGCCATCGCGGGCGTCACCGTCTCGATCTATTACTATTTCGGATGGGTGCGCGCCGCGTATTTCGACACGTGGCGGCCGTCCACGGAGCTGGCCCCGCGCCCGGAGCGCACCTCGGTTGACCTTTGGTCGCGCCTCGCCGCCTTGGGCCTGGCGCTTGCGTCCGTGGTCCTCGGCTTCTACCAGGGCGGACTGGGCCACTGGATCCGCTGGTAGCGGGTCCGGGCGCGATTCGAGATCGGGGCGGTTACCGCCAGCCGCCCTCGACCCAGATCCAGCCGCGCGAGCGGCGGCTCCAGCGGCCCTCAACCCATCGGGCTCGGGGGTTGCCCCGGGGGCGGAGAACATAGCGGCCCGGCGACCAGACCCAGCGGTTCCGCCAGGCCCAATGGCCGCGCACCCAGAAATACCCCGGGCCCGGGGACCGCGGCGGCGGAGGCTCGGCCACCGGCGGGGGAGGGGCGGATTCGACGAAGACCTGTCGGGTCGCGGAGCGGATCCAGCGGCCCGCGATCCAGACGTAGCCCGCGCGCGTGGATTCCCAACGGCCGGGTATCCACGTCATGCCGGGGCGCGGAGTCAGGTAAAAACCGTGGCGCCAAACCCAATGGCGGCGCTTCCAGGCCCAGTGCCCGCGGACCCAGATCCCGCCTTGGGCGGGCGGCGGCGGAAGGAGTTCGTAACGCTCGCGCGGGGGCGGGCCGAGACGATAGGCCGCCTCGGCGCGCGGCACCAAAGGCGCGGCGACGAGGGCTGCCGCAGCCAGCAGGGATCGGAGTTTCATCGGCGGAGAGCTTGGATGGGCATCGGCGTATTTTCAATCCCGAGGCGCCTTCGCGGGCCACCTCGTTTACCTCGACAACCCCCGACGGACCTGTGTTTGGTGTCCGAGCGAATGAACGTCACCGGCCTCGCTTTGGTCCCGCCCCCCACCGCCGCCGGGCTGCCGCGCGTCACCCCGGAACTTCTGGCCTCCGTACTGGCCCGATATTCGAGAAGCAACGAGGGCCTGGAGGCCATCCTGGCCAAGATCGATCCGGCCGACCCCGACGCCTCCATCGACCGCATCCTGAAATTCGTCGACTACGGCCACGCCTCGATCGGCGGGCTGACGGGGGGGCTCGCGGTCGCGCTGGACGGCGTTTCGATGTGGCTCGCCTACAAGCTGTTCGAGATCGCCCAAATGGCCGACGGCCAGGAGTCGAGCACCCGGTACATTGCCATGGACCCGGCCAATATCTCGCCTCCCGGAGAGCTGGGCATCCCGGACGATCTGGCTGGCCGCTGGCGGGACGTCGTGGCGCGCGCATTCGAAGCCTACCACGCGGAATACGGGCGGCTTGACGCGCTCGCGGCGGCGGAGCCGGAGCGGGTCCGGGCGCCGAAGGACGCGAAGCCCGGGGTCCAGACGCGCCTGCGCAAGAATTACGCGCTCGACCGCGCCCGCTATCTCATCCCGTTCGCGACACGGACCAACGTCGGCCTCGTCCAGACTTCACGGATGTGGGCCCAGACGGTCAAGCACCTCGATTCGCTGCCGCAGCCGGAGGCGCGCGCGGCCGCCGAACGGATACGGAACGAACTGCTCAAGCAGTCGCCGCGGCTCATGCGGCACAGTTACGCGGAGGCCTCGTACGGGCGGCAGGCGGCCCGGGAACTGGCGGCGAGCGCGGCGCTCGGCCTTGCGCGGCTGTCGTGCGAATTCCTGCCGGACGAGGTGTGGCTGCGTATCGACCGCTCCGCCCCTCCGTGGCTTCCGGCGGACGAGGCCCTGGGCGAGGCGCTGCGGCACCGGGCGAACCGGTACGCTCACCAGGGCCTCGCGACGCGGCGCATGCGGGTCGGGTTCGCCTGGAACAACCTCGCCCTGGCGGAGCTGCGCGACCTGAATCGCCACCGCACGGGCAACCGCTACACGCCGCTGATTCAGGCGGGCTTCTACCTGCCGCCGGAGATCGCGCGCGGGCCGCACCGCGCGCTGCTCGAGGAGCAGCGGGAGCTGACGCGCGCCCTGCTGGAGCGCGGGTCGCCGGCCTATGTTTATTCGCTGCTGCTCGGCGCCCAGACCCCGTTCGAGCACACGACGCACGCTGACAAGTTCATCTACGAGGCCGAGCTTCGGACCGGGATGGGCGCCCATTTTCGGTACGCGGAGCACCTGAGCGCCGCGCTTCGCGAATTTTTCGGGCAGGTCCCGGAGGCCCGGCAGTGGATTGCCGAGGGGGCCGCGGAGCCCGAATAGCGGGGCGGAAGCGCGGCCTACGCCCGCCGGACCGCGTCCTTCTCGCTTTCGCGCTCCTCCTCCAGCCTCGCGCGCTCGTTGACGAGCTGGCGCTTCATCTTCTCCACCTCGTCGGCGTTCTGGTCGGCGAGAGCCCGCTCGAGCTGCTGGCGAAGAAAGATCTCCCGCTCGGCGATCCTGCCCTGGTAGACCCGGTCGATTTCGGCGAGCCGCTGCTTCATTTCGGGCGTGAGCGGCCGGCTCGAGCCGGGATCGGACTTCGCGAGCCGCTCCATGGCCAATTCGTAGGCGGATTTCATGGGCCGGTCATCCTGCCGGATCGCCCAAGCGGGCGCAAGCCGCCACGGACGGAAGCTCGGCCCTTGTCCAGCCTCCTCCCAAGGCCAGGACCAACGCCACGCTCGCGTTCATCTGCCGCAAGCGCACCTGCACTTCGGTTTCGCGGCTGGCGAGAAGGTCGGTTTGCGCGGTGACGACGTTCAGGTAGCCGTCGATCCCGGTGCGAAACCGGGTCATCGCGAGATCCAACACGTGCCGGGACGAGGCCACGGTCGTCTGCTGCTGGACCTCCTCCTGGCGGAGGATCCGCAAGGCGGCCAGATTGTCCTCAACCGCCTGAAAGGCGCCAAGCACGGTTTGGCGGTACTCGGCCGCGGCCAAATCGAAGTTCGCGCGGGCCTCCGCGGTCACCGCCCGGATCGCGCCGCCCTCGAACAGAGTGCCCGCGAGCTCGGGTCCAACCGACCAGAAGCGGCTCGGCCACGCAAACCAGCGGGAAAAATCCGTCGATTCCCAGCCGCCCGCGGCGTTCAAGGTCAAACTGGGGAAGAACGCCGTCCGGGCGACGCCGATCTCGGCGTTCGCCGCCGCCGTCCGCCGCTCGGC
>JBOHXF010000019.1:0-1853 GCA_050737455.1 Opitutaceae bacterium
CCCCCCCCCCCCCCCCCCCCCCCCCCCTTTTTTCAACAACACGAGGCAAAACGCGATCGCTCTGTTTCTCGTGGGCTCGTATTTGTTTATAAGAGACCGGGGTTGTGTGGCCCGGCCTGCGGCCCGCCGCAGGCCGGTTTTCCGTGGGGGCGCGGCGCCTCAGGACGCCCTCAGCCCGGCGTCGTCCGACCCGCCCGTGTACTTGCGGGACTGCTCGTCGGCGTGGTAGCTGGAGCGGACGAGCGGGCCGCTTTCGACGACTCCGAAGCCGATCGACAGGCCGAAGCTCTTCCATTCCTGGAATTCCTCCGGAGTCACCCAGCGGGCCACCGGCAGGTGTTGGGCGGTGGGCTGGAGGTATTGGCCGATGGTGAGGATGTCGATGCCGTCGGAGGCGAGATCGCGCAGGGTACGTTCGATCTCCTCTTTCCGCTCGCCCAGGCCCAGCATGATCCCGGTTTTCGTCGTGAAGCCGCGGCCTTTCGCATGGCGGAGCACGGTGCGTGAGCGGTCGTATCGCGCCTGGACCCGGACCGGCCTCTGCAGGCGTTCCACGGTTTCGACGTTGTGGTTGAAGATGTCGGGCTTGGCATCGAGCACCGTATCCACATCCGGCGTCCGGCCCTTGAAGTCGGGAACGAGCACCTCGATGGCGGTGGCGGGATTGAGATTGCGGACCGCGCGGATCGTGGCCGCCCAGACCGAGGCGCCTCCGTCGGCCAGTTCGTCGCGCGCCACGCTGGTGAGGACGCAGTGCCGCAGGCCCATCTTGGCGACCGCGTCGGCGACGCGGGCGGGTTCGCCGAAGTCCGGTTCCGTCGGGCGCCCGGTTTGCACCGCGCAGAAATTACATGAGCGGGTGCAGATGTTGCCGAGGATCATGATCGTCGCGGTGCCTCGCGACCAGCACTCGCCAAGGTTGGGGCACTGCGCGCTCTGGCAGACCGTGTGCAGCCTGTTTTCGTCGACAAGCTTGCGCACGGCGGTATACCCCGGCCCGCCCGGCAGGCGGGCCCGCAGCCAGGAGGGTTTGCGGGTGATTTCGGACATGGCCGGCCAAAATAACCGTTTCCCATGGCTAATCCATGGAAATCTGCCGCGGCATCGCGCTCGGACGGGGCTGCCTCGGGCGGCTGGCGCGAGCATGAAGGAAATCGGGCGAACCGAGCTCGACGATCCCGTCCGACGCGCGCCGATCGGTTTACCGTTGCCCGGAAAACGGGAGTTCTCCAGGCTGACCGGTTCGCATGAGCGACTCGCCGAACGACTTTAGCCATGACCAGCACGCGGTGCGTCGCAAGAAGCTGGACGAACTGCGCGCCACGGGGGTCGATCCGTTTCGGGCGGAGTTCGCGCCCACGCATCTCAGCCGGGACGCGGCGGGGGCCCATGTGGACGGTAAGGACTACACGGTGCCGGTGGCCGTCGCCGGGCGCATCGTCACGATCCGCGACATGGGCAAGAGCCAGTTCGTGAAGCTTCTCGATCAGCAGGGGCGGATTCAGCTCTTTGTGCGGAAGGATGCGCTGGGCGAGGACGGTTACGCCGCGTTCAAGCGGCTCGACCTGGGAGACATCGTGGGGGCGCAAGGCACGCTGTTTCGGACCAAAGCCGGGGAGGTCACGGTGAAGGCCGACAAGGTGACGCTGCTGGCAAAGGCGCTCCGGCCGCTGCCCGAAAAATGGCACGGGCTCGTCGATCCGGAGCAGATCCACCGGCAGCGGTACCTGGACCTGATCGTCAATCCGGACTCGCGGCGGCGGCTGCTGCTTCGCTCCCGGATCGTTTCCGCCATCCGGCGGTTCCTGGACGGGCGGGGTTTCATCGAGGTCGAGACGCCCGTCCTGCAGCCG
>JBOHXF010000020.1:0-11768 GCA_050737455.1 Opitutaceae bacterium
CTTGACGATCTCGTCCCAGGGCACCTCCTTGCCGTCGACCTCGGCCACCCGCTTGTAGTTCACCGGACTTAGGTCGCGCGCCCGCAGCAGCCGGAATTTGATCTCCTCCCGGGTGGTGGCGTTGTGCAGCCCGACCGGGATGTTGACCAGCCCGAAGCTGATGGCCCCTTTCCAGATTGCGCGCATGCCTTATGGTTGGCTGGGGCCGGCCCGAGTTCCACTGGGCGTCCCGGTCGCGACCTATCCCGGCCATCGAGCGTTTGGTCAGGACCGACCTGTCCTCCTGGCGGGGGGTCAGCGCCTTCATCGCCGTGCCGCTTTTGGTCACGAGCCAGACGTCCTTTCCGTCTTGGCTGCGGATCTTGAATAGATGCCATTCGCCCTTGAGCTTCCGCCCCTGGAGGAAGAGATGCAGGCTGCCCTCGCCGTAGCTGCCTTTCAGGACCAGATAGGTCCCTAAGTCCCAGACCATCACCGTTCCTCCGCCATACTGCCCCTTTGGAATCACCCCCTCGAAGCGCATATAATCGAGGGGATGGTCCTCCACCGCGAAGGCGGCGTGCTTCACCCCCAATTCCGTCGGCAAACCCTTCGGCACGGCCCAGGACTTGAGAGTGCCGGCCAGTTCCAGTCTGAAGTCGTAGTGCAAGCGCGATGCCGAATGCTTCTGGATCACGAAGCGGCGCTCTTTGCGATCTCGGGCTGGCCGCGGTTTTTTCGGCTCCGGCTCGGCCGTGCGGCTGAAGTCGCGCTTTCGGCGATATTTCCGCAGCGGATCCCCGGGTGCTCCGGAAGCGGTGAGCTTGCGAACGAAGTCTGCAGGCAGCGTCTGCTTCAGATTTAGCACGGGCGCGAAAAGGTCGCCTAGCCTTTTCATGCGCAGGAGCGCCTGGTCCGGGGAGAAAAAAAGCCTCTCGGGCCTGCGCGCCCGCTGCAGCTCTTCCCAGGTGACCGGACTCGAAACGAATGGCTCGTCTCGTTTGGCGCGGATCGAATAGGCGCAGACCGTCGTTTTGGATCCGCCGTTCTGGCTCCAATCGATGAAAACCCGACGGTTCCGCGCGGATTTGGCCATGTTGGTCACCGCAAGGTCCGGATGCTCCCGCTCCAACAGGCTCGCGACCGCATGGGCGAAAGGTCCGGTTGCATCATAGGAAGACGGCGTGTTGAGCGGTACGTAGAGCTGCAGCCCTTTGGAGCCGGTGACCTTCGGCCAGGCCTGCAACCCCAGGCCCAAGAGCAGCTCCCGCAGCCGAAACGCGACGTCCGCACACCATAGAAGGTCGGTGTCCGGCCCCGGATCCAGGTCGAAGACGACGGCCGTCGGCGAGTCGATGCGCGGCACGCGATGAAGGAAGGCGTGGAGTTCGATGGCGGCGAGGTTGGCGCACCAGGCCAGGGTCTCGGCGTCGTTGATCAAAATATAGTTGATCGCGCCTTCATGGCGGAGACGCGGCACGGAGAAGGTGCGAATCCATTTCGGCGTGAAGCGGGGGGCGTTCTTTTCGTAGAAGCTCTCTCCCGTGAAGCCGTCGGGAAAGCGCACCAAGGTCACCGGCCGGTTGCGCAAGTGGGCCAGTATGCAGGCGGCGGCCTCGACATAATATCGCACAAGGTCGGCCTTGGTGAACCCGGCTCGCGGGAAGAAAACCTTTTCGAGATGGGTGAAATCGACCCTGCTTCTCATGGCGCGCATCGCGGCCGCCTAGGCTCCGATCGGCACGCCTCCCACGATCGCCAAAACCACGCTCGCGATGGAGTCGGCTGCGCGGGCGACTGCGAAGTCCGCACCCGTGATGGGGGCGCGTTTCTTGGCGAGCCCGTCCGGCATTTGCGGTCCGGCATCCGAGGCGGATCGCACCGAGAGCGGTGCGTTCATCGCTCGTCTTTGCCGAAGAGGCGCTTGAGTTCGCCCTTCGCTCGTTGGAGCACCGCCTTCTTTTGGGCGGTGAGATTCCGGCCGCCTCGATTGGAATAGAAGGTGATCATGGAAAGCGCCGAGCGATAGGGCGTCGTTTTCAAATGACGGCTGCGTTCGGCCGAGCGCTTGACCGAGGCCGCGATCCTTTTCGGGTCGCTGCCTTTGAAGACGCCCGGCTCCAGGTCCATGGCGTGGCTGGTTGCGGTCACCCGCCCGGACCACCGCCGGACGGTTTTGCGTGTGCGTCGTCGTGGCTTCATGTCCGAAATGGACCGCGGAAGCGGCCCTTTCGTGCCCATGCTCATTGAATCCGGATGGGCCGGGCGTCGGTAGTTCGGGCTTGGCGAAGGCCCGGGGGGGGCGTCACGGCCGGCGTGGAAGCGGCCGCGGCGGGGCTCCAGGGCCTCGCCGAAGGACAGGCGGTCGACCCGCACCCGGCCGTGAAATCGTTCCACATCCCGCGGCGGCGCCGCGCACAGAGGAGGGAGCCCTTTCCCGCGGAGTCAGCGCAGGCCGTCCCATTGGAGCCTTGTGACTCCGGGCAGATTGGCCAGTTCGTCGAGCACCGCGGGGGGCTGGGGGTTGGCGGCCTCGCGAAACTCGCGCACGTCGAAGACGAGCTCGCGGCGGTTGGCGGCGGGCTGGCGGATGAGGCGTGTTCCGGCGATCTTGAGGCCCGCGCTTTCGAGCTTGTGCCGGATTTCGGGCTCCTTTGGACCGTCTGCATCGAGCTCGATCGAAAATTGGGCCCGGAAGGTATGCCTCAGCCGATCCTCGACCGCCTTCAGGCACCAGAGGGCGAGCACGCCGATCGCGGTCGCGGCCAGCCCGAGCGCGATCTGGCCACCGCCGATGCACAGGCCGATCACCGTCACGAGCCAGAGCGTCGCGGCGGTCGTGACGCCGACCACGATATTGTCGCGCCGGAGGATGGCGCCGCCTCCGATGAAGCCCACGCCGGTGAGGATGCCGAGCGGAAGCCGCATCAAATCGTTCATCACAAACGAATTCGCCGGACGGCCGGCGGTCGGAAGCAGCAGATTCACCTGGATCATCGCCACCGATGCGGCGAGGCACACCAGCAGGGTCGTCCTCATGCCCGCCGCCTTGCCTTGATCGGTCCGGTTGTAGCCGATGACCAGGCCGACGATGACAGTGAGCGCGAGTCGCAGCGTGATATCGGTCCAGTGCAGGGAAAGGGTCAGTCCCATCACGATTCTCGCGGTTCCAGCGGCGTCGGGAAGAGGCCGGCGATTTTATTCATGGCCAGGAAGCTGACGGAGGGCGCTCCATCGGCTCCGAATGCTCCCACAGGCGGGGCGGCGTGGCAACCCCAGATGTGGTCCGCCCGCTCTGTCGGGCGATCGCGCTGCGGCGGGCGCGGGGCCGCTCTTCGGTGTTTCGGGGCCCGCCATCGGCATAACGCGGTTGACGATCCAAGGCGAAATGCGAGAGGATCGTTGGATTGCCCATGAGAGAATCTCGATTTCCCCGATTGGCCGGATGGGCGGTCGCCCTCGGATTGTTTGCTTCGGCGTTGCCGGCGGTGGCCGCGCCGCACGTTTATTCCGCGAAGGAGGCGAAGGACCATGTCGGTGAGTTCGCGTCCGTGCGCGGTGTGGTCGAGCGCGCGCACGTCTCCCATAGCGGCATGGAATTCCTGGATTTCGACGGGGCGTACCCGAACGCGCCCTTTACGGCCGTCGTTTTCGCCGCCGACGCCTCCGCGGTGGGCGATCTTTCGGATCTGGAAGGCAAGCGGGTCACGGTGACCGGGAAGATCGCCGAGTACAAAGGCAAGCCCGAGATCGTCGTCCGCCGCCGGGACGAGCTGAAGACCGACCGGTAGCCGGCCGGATCAGGGGCGGCCGGTAAGGATCGAATACGCGTCCGGCCGCCGCTCCTTGATGTAGATGCTGGCGCCTTCGCCCATCGAATTCACCGAGAGATACCGGGTGCGCCACTCCTGGTTCAGGTCGATCGTCCGCACGACCAAACCGGGAAGGGCGTTGGTTTCGCCCACGATCTTGCCGTCCGGGTTGATGATGGCGGCGGGCGTGTCACCGACGGTCGGCGAATCGACGATGTACACGCCGTTGTCCATCGCGCGCGACCGGAGGACCGCGTCGAAGTGAGCGTCCTGGCCGTCGCCCGCCAGCGGCCAGAAAATGATCTTGGCGCCGAGCAGGCGAAGCACCCGCGCGGTCTCGGGAAACCAGTTGTCGTAGCAGGTCATGATCCCGATCGTGCCGAAATCGGTGTGGAAGACCCGAAAGCGCCGCCCAGGCGTCAAGCCTTCGTCGATTTCGGCGGTCGACAGTTGCACCTTGTGATACTTGCCGACGATGCGCCCTTCGCGGTCGATGAGGACGGCCGTGTTGTAGTAGAGTCCGCACTCCCGCTCGATCAGCGTTGCGATCACGTAGGTGCGATACCGCTTCGCCTTCTCCGAAAGCATCCGTGTGTAGGGTCCGGGAATCGGCTCGGCCCGGGCTTCCAGCGACGCGCGCATAAAGCGGCTGGGGAAATTCTCGGAAAAAAGCACGACGTCGGGATGCTGGGCGCCGGCGCGATCCAGCATCTCCGCGACAAGGCGGGTGTTGGAGGCAAGAGTGGGGTGCGTGCCCGGCCGGAGATGCGTGGTCGCGATGCGTACCTCGCGGGGCGGCGGCGGAGGCACTTCGGTCAGTTGAGGGTCCTTCCAGATGGCCAGGCCGGACGGCGTCCAGCGCAGGCCGAGCTCCACCGTGACCGACCGCGCGCCGGCGGGTGCTTGAATCGTGCGGTAATCCTCGCACCATGCTCCCTTCGCGCGTTCGTGATCCACGTAATCGCGCTGGATTTCGCCCGTGCCATCCGGATTCCGATACCAGCCGAGCACCGCGACGACGCTGGTCTCATCCGATTTTACGCCCCAGGATTGGTGCATGGCCTCGAACCGGTAATACTTTCCGGGCTCGATGCCGCGGACCAAGGCGATCCATTTGCCATAGTCCTGGAAATGGGTGGCTTCGATCAAGAGCGAGGCATGGCCGTCCTGGCGCACGACAGCGTAGCGGGGAGCCAGATCCGGCCGAGGCGTCCATCGTGTCCATGCTTCGGGCCAGCCGTTGGGCCCGGCCCGTAGCGCGGGGTTCGGGATTAGATTGGGCCCCGGCTGGACGCTTGGCGCACCCTTGACGGGAGCGAGTGCGATCGAGACGCCCGCTGCGGCCACCAGGAATGAGGAGCGGAACAGGCACGGAAGTATCGCGGGCATCGCCCGAATCTAGGCCGGAATTCCCGGAGCGGAACCCCTAAAGTATGAGCCAAGCGCTGCAAGATGTGATGCCGGCCGTCCCGGCGTCGGAGAGCCGAGTCGTGATTAACAGATTATAAATCAGATTGTTATAGCATAAGCCACGGCCTGATGTCCTCTTGACTTGACCACGCCGCCGGCTCGAATTCTGCTAGCCGGCGACGGATTGCCTGATTTCCGTCGGCATGGGCGACCGTTCGTCCACGTCCGGATACCCCCTGGAAAGATCCCGACCCCCCTATGACCGCTTCATCCGCCACTGAAATCAAAGACACGACCGGAAATCCCGCCCCGCTTGGGCTGCTGGCGTTCGGCATGACCACCGTCCTTTTGAACCTTCAAAATGCCGGCTGGATCGAGTTCAGCAGCATGATCCTGGCGATGGGCCTTTGCTACGGCGGCTTGGCGCAGGTCATCGCGGGAATCATGGAATGGAAGAAAAACAACACATTCGGCGCGACCGCTTTCATCTCCTACGGGATGTTTTGGATTTCCCTCGTTGTCCTGGTGGCGCTGCCCGACGCGGTGAAGGGCATCACCGGACCAAGCGCTTCGGGAATGACGGCTTATCTCGCGATTTGGGGCGTGTTCACGGCGGCGCTGTTTTTCGGCACCCTGCGTCTGAACGCCGCCCTGCAGGTTGTCTTCGCCACGCTGGTGATTCTCTACTTTCTGCTGGCGCTCGGGAGCCATCTGGGCAGCGCGAGCCTCAACCGGATTGCCGGGATCGAGGGCATTTTCTGCGGACTGTCCGCCATGTACACGGGCGCTGCCGGCCTGCTCAACGAATTGTTCCAGCGCACGGTTCTCCCGGTGGGTCCTGTCGCGATCGTCAAGGCGCCAGTGGAAGCGAGCCCCTCCCGCGCCGTCGGTTGACGAAACGCGCCGGGCTTTCGGAAAGGGGGCGCCAGCCGCCGGCTGGCGGGTTCCCCGGGCGGGTCAGACTCGCCTAGTTTTCGGGCTTCCGGTCCGGCCGGAATGTTTCCGGAAGAGTTCGCTTCGGGTTGCGGCGCCGGCAGGGATCATTCGGCGGTGGCGGGCGCGAGCGTGAAGTAAAACGTAGCCCCTTTGTCCACCTCGGCTTCGGCCCAGACCCGGCCGCCATGGCGCTGGATGATCTTCTGGACGATTGCGAGGCCGATGCCGGTGCCCCCGAAATCCGAGCGGTTGTGCAGGCGCTGGAAGACGCCGAAGAGCTTGCCGTAGTGCTCCATGCTGAATCCGACCCCGTTGTCCCGGACGTAATACACCGCCGGGGTCTGTTTGGGGAACGCGCCGACTTCGACGCGGGGCTTGCGGTGGCGGGAGGTGAACTTGACCGCGTTGGACACGAGGTTCACGAGGACCTGGCCGATCATCGCACGGTCCCCACGGGAGGGCGGCAGCGCGCCCACGCGGAATTCCACGGTGCGCCCGACGCGCATCGGCTCCGCCGCAGCGATCGCGTCGCGGGCGGCCGCCACCATGTCGATGGCGGTCGGCTTCACCTCCTGCTGGCCGACCCGGAAGAAATTGAGGAAATCGTCGATGAGCTGCGCCATGTGCTGGCTGTTGCGGCTGACCGCCTGAAGGATCTGGTCCGCCTCTTCGGGCAGCTTGCCGGCTTCGCCCGCGAGCAGGAGCCCGGCGTAGCTCGAGATGGCGCGGAGCGGCGTGCGCAGGTCGTGCGAGATGGAGTAGGAGAACGATTCGAGCTCCTGGTTCAGCATCTGGAGCGTCTGAGCCTGCCGGCTCAGGCTCTCGTTGAGGGTGCGGATCTGCTCCTCGCGTTCGTGCTGTTCGGTGACGTCGCGCGCGAAGACGTACAGCAGCTTTTCCGCGGCGAACGGCGCGATGGTCCACGCCAGCCAGCGATAGGAGCCGTTCGCGTGCCGGAAGCGGCTTTCGAAATAAAGCGGCGTGTCGGCCTGGAGGATGTTCTTCACGACGCGCCCCGTGGGCTCCGCGTCGTCGGGATGGATGAACGCGTGGATCGGACGGCCGCGCAGGTCCTCCTCGGAGTAGCCGAGAGCGCCCTGCCAGGTGGGGTTGGTTTGGGCGAACACCCCTTGGTAGTCCGTGATCGCGAGAAGCTCGATGGACAGCCGGAAAAAGTGGTTGCGCCGGGTCTCCCATTCAAGGCGGGCGTGGGTTTCCTGGAGCTGCCTCTGGTGGCGCTCCTCCTCGGCGAGGCGGAGGGCGTCCGCCTGCCGCCGGACTTCGCGGTTCCTCTTCTCGAGTTCGATAAAGACCGAAACCTTCGATCGGAGCACGTCCGGAACCACCGGCGTGAACAGGTAATCGACGGCGCCGAGGGAATAGCCTCGGTAGATCTCGGCGTCCGCCGTGCTGAAGGAGGTCACGAAGATGATCGGCGTATGCGCGCACGACTTGCGCTGCCGGAGGAGCGAGGCCGTCTCAAAGCCGTCCATACCCGGCATGTTGATGTCGAGGATGATGACCGTGAATTCGCGCTGGAGCAGCAGCCGGAGGGCGTCCCGCCCCGAGCGCACCCGGACGATGTTTTGGCCGAGCGGCGCGAGGATCGCCTCCATCGCGAGGAGCTTGTCCGGCACGTCGTCGACGATCAGGATGTCGGTCGGCGGATCGCCGCCCGCCTGGGCGGCGGCCTGCGTGGCGCTCCGTTCGGCGTCCATGCTGGCGGTAAGGGAAACCATCCGGCCTTTCAACGGTGGAGCCAGATGCGGAGCAGCGAAAGAAGGTGCCCGGTGTCGACGGGCTTCGCGACATAGTCCGAAGCGCCGGCATCGAGGCACTTCTCCCGGTCGCCCTTCATCGCCTTCGCCGTGAGCGCGAGGATCGGCAGCTCGCGGTAGGGAGGCAGCTCTCTGATCCGCCGCATGGTTTCGTATCCGTCCAGGTCGGGCATCATGATGTCCATCAGGATGACGTCGAACGGCTCGGATTCACGGAGCCGTTCGAGGGCCTCGCGCCCGTTTTCGGCCGAATGCACCGTCATGTCGTAGCGCTCCAGGAAGCTCGTCATCGCGAAGATGTTCCGGATGTCGTCGTCGACAATCAGGGCCTTCTTGCCCGCGAGCACTTCCCCGGCCCGGTGAAGGTCCTCCACCAGCCGGCGCTTGTCCTCCGGGAGGTTGGCGACGTTGCGGTGCAGAAAGAGCGCCGTTTCGTCGAAGAGCCGCTCGGGCGATTGCACGTCCTTTAGAATGATGGTGCGCGCCAATTGCTTCATCTGGTCGATCTCCTCCGGCGGGAGCTCCCGGGCCGTATGGACGATGATCGGCAGGTGCTGGAAGCCGGCCTTCTTCATCTGTTCGATGAACTCCGCCCCGGTCATGTCCGGCAGCCCGAGGTCGAGGACCACGCAGTCGAACGGTTGCTCCCGCAGGGCGTTCAGTCCCTCCGAACCGCTTGAGACGGCGTGGGTGTGCACGTCGCTGTTGCCGATGAGTTCGACCGTGCGGTTGCGCTGGATCTCATTGTCCTCGACGACCAGGAGGTTCTTGACCCGCCGGTCCAGGAAGGCGCGCAGCGCCGCGAACGCCTCGTCCAGGCAATCCTGCTGGGCGGGCTTGGCGAGGCAGGCGAGGGCGCCGTACTTGAGGGCGTTCTCGGCCGCGTCGTCGACGGAGGCGATCAGGACCGGGATGTGCCGGGTGGCCGGATCGTCCTTGAGCCGGTTGAGCACCCGCCTGCCGTCGATGTCGGGCAGCTTGATGTCGAGCGTGATGGCGCTCACCGGATACTTCCGGGTGATCTGGAGGGCTTCGCTCCCGCGGCCGGCCACGATGCCCTTGAAGTTCCGGGCGCGGGCCACCTCGAGCATGATCTTGGCGAACGCCGGATCGTCCTCGACGATGAGGACGACGGAATCGCCGGCCACGATCGTGTCTCGGTCGTCGGCGATGGCCGGGCGCTGCTCAAGATCGACGACCTCGCGGGCGACAAGCTCCGTGGAAACAACCTTGGCGTGCGCGCCGTCGGATTTCTCCATGGGTTTGAGGACCGACGGGGTGAACAGGGTGAACGTGCTGCCCTCGCCGGGCGCGCTGACCAGTTGGATCTCGCCGCCGAGCAGCCGGGCGATCTCGCGGCTGATCGACAGGCCAAGCCCGGTGCCGCCGTACTTCCGGCTCGTGCTCCCGTCGGCCTGCTGAAAGGCCTCGAAGATGATTTGCTGCTTGTCGAGGGCGATGCCGATGCCGGTGTCGGTGACCCGGAAGGCGATCACCTCGCTGGCGCCGGCCAGGCTCGCGTTCTCCGGATTCCAGCCGCTGTAGGCGATGCTCATGTCGAGCTGGACGAACCCGGTTTCGGTGAACTTGAAGGCGTTCGAAAGCATGTTCTTGATGATCTGCTGGAGCCGCTTCGGATCGGTGCGAAGCATCCGGGGCATGCTCGGCTCGATCGTAACGCGCAGGTCGAGCTTCTTGTGGTCGGCGATGGGTTGGAAGGTCCGTTCGGTGAACTCCTTGAGGTCGGTCAGCTTGAGGTCGCTCACCTCGACGGACACGGTGCCGGACTCGATCTTGGCGAGATCCAGAATGTCGTTGATGAGGCGCAGCAGGTCCTGGCCGGAGGAGTGGATGGTCCGGGCGAACTCGACCTGCCTCGACGAGAGGTTGCCCTCGCCATTGGCGCGGAGCTGGTCGGAGAGGATGAGCAGGCTGTTGAGCGGCGTGCGCAGCTCGTGCGACATGTTCGCGAGGAATTCGGACTTGTACTTGGAAGTGAGGGCGAGCTGCGCGGCCTTTTCCTCAAGTGCCTGCCGGGCCTGTTCGACCTCCATGTTCTTCTTCTCCACCTCGACGTTCTGCTCGGCCAGGAGGCGCGCCTTCTCCTCCAGTTCGAGATTCGTCTTCTGGAGCTCGCCCTGCTGGCTCTGGAGCTCCTTCGCGAGCGCCTGGGACTGCTTCAGCAGGTCCTCGGTGCGCATGTTCGCCTCGATCGTGTTGAGCACGATGCCGATCGACTCGGTGAGCTGGTCGAGGAAGATGAGGTGGGTCGGGCTGAACTGTTCGAACGAGGCGAGTTCGATGACCGCCTTGACCTGGCCTTCGAAGGTGATGGGCAGGACGATCAGATTGTACGGGATGGATTCGCCTAGCCCGGAGTTGATCTGCACGTAGTCCGGCGGAACCTTCGTAAGGAGGATGCGCTCCTTTTCGAGCGCCGCCTGGCCCACCAGGCCCTCGCCGAGCTTCAGGTCGAAGGAAGAATGCTTGCGGGCGCGGAAGGCATAGCTGGCCAGCAGGCGCAGGCGCGGCTCGTCGCCCGTGTTCACCATCGTGTAGAAGACGCCGTGTTGGGCGGCCACGACCGGCGCCAGCTCCGACAGGATCAGCTTGCCGACCGTGAGCAGGTCCTTCTGGCCCTGGAGCATCCGTGAGAACTTGGCCAGGTTTGTCTTCAACCAGTCCTGCTCGTTGTTCTTGATGGTCGTGTCCTTCAGGTTGCGGATCATCTCGTTGATGTTGTCCTTCAGGGCCGCCACCTCGCCGGAGGCCTCGACCTTGATCGAGCGCGTGAGATCGCCCTTGGTCACGGCGGTGGCGACTTCCGCGATCGCCCGCACCTGGGTGGTCAGGTTCGCGGCGAGCTGATTCACATTGTCGACCAGGTCCTTCCATGTGCCGGCGGCGCCGGGCACGAGGGCCTGCCCCCCAAGCTTGCCGTCCACGCCGACTTCTCGGGCCACCGTCGTGACCTGCGCCGCGAAGGTCGCGAGCGTGTCGATCATGTTGTTGATCGTGTCTGCCAAGGCGGCGATCTCGCCCTCGGCTTCGACCGTCAGCTTGCGGGTGAGGTCGCCGTTGGCGACCGCCGTCACGACCTTCGCGATGCCGCGGACCTGGCTCGTCAGGTTGCCCGCCATGAAGTTCACGTTGTCCGTCAGGTCCTTCCAGGTTCCGGACACCCCGCGGACCTGGGCCTGGCCGCCGAGCTTGCCCTCGGTGCCGACCTCGCGGGCCACGCGGGTCACCTCGGAGGCGAAGGAATTGAGCTGGTCGACCATGGTGTTGATCGTGTTCTTGAGCTCCAGGATCTCGCCCTTCACGTCGACCGTGATCTTCTTGGAGAGGTCGCCATTGGCGACGGCCGTTGTCACCTCGGCGATGGTGCGGACCTGGCCGGTCAGATTGCCGGCCATGGAATTGACCGAATCGGTCAGATCCTTCCAGGTGCCGGTCACCCCGCGCACGTCGGCTTGGCCGCCGAGCTTGCCCTCGGTGCCGACCTCGCGGGCCACGCGGGTGACCTCCGAGGCGAACGAGTTCAGCTGCACGACCATGGCGTTGATCGTCTCCTTGAGCTCCAGAATCTCGCCGCGGACGTCGACCGTGATCTTCTTGGAGAGGTCGCCGTTGGCGACCGCCTTGGTCACGTCGGCGATGTTGCGGACCTGCGCGGTCAGGTTGCCGGCCATGGAGTTGACCGAGTCGGTGAGGTCCTTCCAGGTCCCCCCCACGCCCTTGACCTGGGCCTGGCCGCCGAGCTTGCCTTCGGTGCCGACCTCGCGGGCGACGCGGATCACCTCGACCGAGAACGCCTCGAGCTGGCCCACCATGCCATTGACCAGCTTGGCGG
>JBOHXF010000021.1:0-13336 GCA_050737455.1 Opitutaceae bacterium
CACAAGGCTCGACACCGCGTTGAAGGCGTTGAAGAGGAAATGCGGCTGGAGCTGGCGCATGAGGGCGGACCATTGCGCGCGGGAGAGATCCGATTGCAGTTGAGCCCGGGCGAGTTCAAGCCGCAGCACCTGCTCCCGGCGGTGGCGGGAGGTGAAGTACTGGTCGAAGGCGAACGAAGCCGCGTAGAATCCGCAGTAGGTGATGAAATCGATCGGAAGGAGCACGGCCTCGGTGTGCACGTAGTTCGCCCAGGAGACGGGAAGGTCGAGCGAATCCGGCAGCCAGAGATCGGGCAGGATCCGCAGGAAATAGCGCAGGTTGGAAATGACTAGATAGATCGCGACGCCCCCCACCAAGGTGGTCGCGAGGCTCCGGAGCCGCTGGTCCGGCTCCCATGCGCAACGGCGGATGAGCAGCAGCGTAGCGGGCGCGGCCAGGAGCCAGACGTACCAGACCCAGCCGTCCCAGCTTTGGACGACGCTCCGCAGGTTGTCCGGCGCCTCGACTCGGATCACGCTCCGCTGCATGAGGCCCAGGAGGTTCAGGATCGAGATGATGGCGAAGATCGCGACGATCTGGCGCAGCAGCATTCGCCGCTCCTCCGCGCTGGGCATCGCGGAGAGATTGGAAAGGAGGCCGATGCGCAGACGTGGCATGATGCGGATCGAGCCCGGGGAATGCCCGATTCCCGGCCCGGACCGCCAGGATACCCGACGGGATCCGCGATTGGGAAGCCGTAAATTCGGCGGGACGGCGAACGGCCCCGATGGCGCGGTGAACGGCTCCTATGGCGCGTTGCATGCCCGAAACCGAGGCTCGCGTATCCAGTCGATCCCCGATGTCATGAGCATGAAACACTACCTCGGATTCTTCGGGTTGGGTCTCTTCCTGCTCTTTTTGCCGGATATCGCGGTTGGCTCGCTTCGCTCCGCCGGCCCGAATGTCGGCGGCGCGCGGGCCCTGTGGCTCACGTGCATGGGCGGGATTCAGGCGCTGCTCGGCGGTTTCGGGATCGCGCGACGCCTGGCGGCCGCCCGGCCCATCCGCGGCAGCCATCCGCTCGCCGCCGCCCGGCGTCGACGTGAGATAACCCGCTGACCGGGGTCGCGGTTCGGCGCCCCTTACACTCTACGCTTTTATGAAAACACCCACCACGTTCCTCGCCCTTGACAGTCCGCTCCCGCGCATCGCGATGGTGTCCACCCACGGGTACGTTTCGGCGGTCCCTCCGCTCGGAGCCGCGGACACGGGAGGGCAGGTCGTGTACGTCCTCGAACTTTCTAAGAGGCTCGCCTCGCTCGGTTACGAGGTGGACATCTGGACGCGCCGCTTCGAATCCCAGCCGGAGATCGAGCCGGTCGCGGAACGCGTGCGCATCATCCGCGCGCCCTGCGGGGGACGGGCCTTCCTGCGCAAGGAGTACCTCTGCGACCACCTTCACGAGTGGACCGCCCACGCGGACGCGTTCATCCGCGCTAATGGCCTGACGTATCAGTTTTTCAACAGCCATTATTGGGACGCGGGATTCGCGACCGAGCCGCTGGCCCGCGCGCTGGGGACCACGCACGTCCACACGCCCCATTCCGTCGGGATTTGGAAGCGCCGCCAGATGGAGGCGGATTATCCCCAGAGCCGGATGGACTTCGAGCGGGTTTACAATTTCGAGCGGCGGGTGCGGGAGGAGCTGGCTCTCTACGCCGCCGCCGATCTGATCGTGGCGACGACGCCCGCGCAGGAGGAGCTCCTCGCGGAGGACTATGGCGTGCCTGCTGCCAAGCTGCGGCTTGCTCCGCCGGGCTGCGACGAGACCCGGTTTTTTCCGGTCGACGAGGCCGAGCGCCTCCGCATCCGGACGCGGCTGGGCTTCACGGGAAAGGTTGTCCTCGCGCTGGGTCGGCTCGCCCGCAACAAGGGATACGATCTGCTTATCGCGGGGTTCGCCCGCGTCGCGGCGGCCGATCCCGACGCGCAGCTCCACCTCGCGGTCGGAGGGACGGAGATGAACCCCGTCGAACGCACGCTGCTCGCCGATCTCCGGCGGCAGGCCGTCGGCACCGGGTTCGCGGACAGAATCCGCTTCGGCTCGTTCGTGCCGGACAAGGATCTCGCCGATTACTACCGCGCCGCCGACCTGTTCGTCCTGAGCAGCCGGTACGAGCCCTTTGGCATGACGGCGATCGAGGCGATGGCCTCCGGCACGCCGACGGTCGTGACCGTGCATGGCGGGCTGTGCCGCGCGCTCGCTGCCGGAACTCATGCCTTGTTCGCCGATCCGCTCGACCCGTGCGAACTGGGGGTCGCCATCTCCACCGCGCTGCGCCAGACGCGCCTGCGCTCCAGGCTTTCCCAAATGGGAGCGGCGATCTCACGGAGCCTTTTCAGCTGGGGGGAGATCGCGCGCCGGCTAGTGGAATTCGCGGAAGGCGGCCTCGCCCGGGCGGGTCTGCGGGAAGCCGGCGCGGCCGAACCCGGCGAGGCGATCGTCGCGGACTGATCGGCCGATCAAAACCGATTCAACGCGCCTGGCGGATGCGCTCCGGCGCGGCGCCGGCTCGCCTCCGCCGCTCAGGGCAGGCTCCCGCTCTCCCGCCCGGCCGCGAGCCCCGCGAGGGCGGCTCGGTTGAGCTTGCCCTGCGCATTTCTCGGCCAGGGCTCGATGGGCACGTAGCGGCGCGGGCGCTTGAAGGCTGCGAGCTGAGAGAGCCGGCGCGCGGCCGCGGCAATATCCGGCGAGGGGCCCGACTGCGGGTAGCAGGCGATGACCAGCCCGCCCCATTCCTCGTCGGCGAGCCCGATGACCGCCACATCCTCGAAGCAGCCGGTGGCTCGGAGCGCCGCCTCGACCTCCTCCGGATCGACTTTCTTGCCGCCGGTGATGATCACTGCGTCGCGGCGGCCGGACAGGTGAAGCTGCCCGCGGTCGTCGAGCGAGCCCAGGTCCTCGGTCTCGAAGGCCGAATCCGCGCGCCAGGACGGATAGTACCCAAGAAAAACGGATTCGCCGGAGAGGCGGACCGTTCCCGACTCTCCCGTGGCGAAGCCGATGTGCGGGAGGGGCCGTCCCGAACTCCGCAACCCGGCCCTGAATTCGCCCGGGAGCTGCGCCGCGGCCATTGCGGCCGTTTCCGTCATGCCGTAGCTGGGGCAGAGCGGCAGTTCGGCCCTGGCCGCCGCCTCCAGCAGCTCAGGCCATGGCGGCCCGCCGCCCAAAAAGACCGCATCGTACTGGCGGAGCCACGCGACCGCGGCCGGGGAGCCCAGCAGGCGATGGACCTGAGTCGGAACGAGCGAAACGCACCGGAAGCCGCCGCTGGGCGGAAGCGCGGGAATGTCGCCTCTCTCCAACGCCTTCCAGCTCCCCGCGACGTAGGCGCCGCTGGTCAGAGCGCAGCGCATCCACGCCATGAACCCGCTGACATGGTGCAGCGGAAGTACGCCCAAGGCGTCGATCCGCGTCGCCGAGAAATGGGAGAGGAATCCGCCGACGGCGGCGGCGATCGTTTCCTCGTCGTGCCGTGCGAATTTGAGCCGCCCCGACGTGCCTCCGCTTGGGATCATCAACCAGCCGCGGTCCGAGCTGGCCCGCCGCCAGCGGGCGGGTGCCGGTTCGCCGCGGGCATTCAACAGGGCGGCCAGTTGCTCCCGCTCCGACGTTCCCCAGGACGGGTCGGCGAGAAATACCGGCCCGCTGCCCGCGGCCGCGGTCATGAAGGCCTCGACGAAGCGATCCGGGCTCGCCTCTTCGATCACCATGGCGGCTCCGCCCCCCTCCCCGACCGAATGCTCGCGCCGCATCGGTCCCGCGACGGACGCGCTCCGCAGTCGCCGGGCGAATTCAGCGCGTCCCATGATCAAGCGGAAGCCGCGCGCGGCGCGGCACGCCCATCCATCGCGTCCCATGCGGCCTTCGGTTTCAGAAAACCAACATCAGACCGGCGCAGGAACGGAGCTGCGGCGGGGCCGTCAAAATTTCCGCCTTCGAACAGGGGCCACACGCCGAAGCCCAATGCATACCTTTCGCCGGGCCAGTCGAACACGGCGCGAAGGGCCGCGCGGGCGCCGACGGCGGTTTCCAGCGCCGATGAGAAGACCACGCGGGCGTGGGCTGCGGCAAGCGCCTTCAAGGCCTCGAAAGGATCTGCCAGGAGAAGAGGCTTGATCACATAAAATCCGGGCCAGCCGGCCCCGAACCATCGATCCAGGTCGCCCACACCCACCAGGGATTCGTCCAAGGCTATGGGCGTCGGATAGTCTGCAGCCAGTCCCAGCAGAAGGTCGCAGGCGCCGCGTGTTTCGGCCGCGACCGGCTGCTCCACGAATTCCACGGGGCGCTCCGCGCAGCGCTCAAGCCATCTTTCCGCCGCGCGCCGGTCCCAGGCGCCGTTCGCATCCAGCCGCAAGCGGGCGCCGGCCGGCAACGCCGCGCAGAGATCGTCGAGCAGCGCCAGTTCGTCGCTCACCGCGCCGGTTCCGACCTTCCATTTGAAGGATCTGAAGCCGGCTTCGGCCTTCGGCCCGGCGGCTGCGAGCGCGGCTCGGCCCGCCGGAAGCAGCGCCGCGACGGAGTGGCGATCCCGCGCATTCTCGCCCAGGGGCGGCGCCATCCCGGGCGCGCCCGCGATAGGGTCCGCGGGCGCCGCACCCTCGCGGACTTCCGCGAGAGCGAATGCGAGAGCATTGGCGAGCGAAGGTGCGTCCCGGGACAACGCAGCGGGGATAGTTTTGGCGTCCAGCCGGTTCGGCAAACGCTTGCAGGCTTCCAGGACGTCCGCCGCGCTTTCCATCCCAAAATGCGGAACGGGAGCGGCTTCGCCCCACCCGATCCGCCCGTCTTCCGCCTCGAGCCGCACCCATACCCCTTCCCGGTCCGCCCAAAGGCCGTGAGCGGTGCGCACCGGAGCCTTGAACCGAATTCGGTAAGGCTTGAAGGAGAATCGCACGGCGAGGGGGTCCATAAGGATTGCCCGGACTATAGCACAGCCACGGGCCTCGAAACCACTCGCATTCGAGGCTCAGTCCGGAGCCGGGCGTACTTTTCCCGGAGCTCGTCGCAGCCGCAAGCGGGCTCGGTTCGGGCGCATCTCCCGACGGTCAGCGAGCCCAAGTTCCGCGGAAGGAGAACCGGTGGAGAGCGCGCCGATCGGAAGCGAGCGGAGTGAACGCCAAGTCCCCGATGCGCCCTGCTCGGGGTTTGTCTTAAAATGTTTGCGCCTCCGGGCCGGGTCTGTTCGGGTCCGTGCGCATGTCCGCCGACGAAGAGTTCTATCTTCCCGCCGATGCGTTCTTCCGCGCCAACAGCCCAACGGCGCTCACCTTCGACGATGTCTCGCTCGCAACGCTGTACTCGGAGATCCTGCCGAAGGACGCGGACACCTCGACCGCGCTGTCGGAGAGACTGAAACTGCCCGTGCCCATCGTCTCGGCCGACATGGACACCGTGACCGAGTCGCGGATGGCCATCGCGATGGCCCTCAACGGCGGGATCGGGATCATCCACTACAACATGCCCGCGCGGGACCAGGTCAAAGAGGTCGCCCGCGTGAAGCGCCACATTCACGGGCTCATCCAGGACCCGATCACCGTCTCGCCCGAGCAGTCGATCGGCGAGGTGCTTGCGATGATCGAGGCCCGGCGTTTCGCGTTCTCCACCTTTCCGGTCACCGACACCCATGGCCGCCTCGTGGGGCTCCTCTCCGGGAACGTCGTCAAGGACCGCTACAAGGCGAAGCCCGTCGGCGAGGTGATGACCGGGCGCTCCGAGCTTTGCACCCAAACGACGGGAGAGGTCCGCTCCGATCCGATTCGCGCCGCCGACCGGTTTTTCACCACGAACGTCGGCGCGAACAAGATGCTGGTCGTGGATGCGGAGGACCGCCTCCACGGTCTCGTGACCGCCTCGGACGTAGAGCGGATCACGAACGAGGCCAAGAGCCGCCGCAAACCGGCCCGGGACTCCGACTTCCGGCTGGTGGTGGGAGCGGCGGTCACGCTTCTGCGCAAGCCGGATGGCACGCTCGACGGCGACGGCATCTTGGCGCATGTGCGCCACCTCGCGGAGGAGCGGGTGGACCTGCTCGCCGTCTCGACGGCCCACGGCCACACGCAGGGGGTGGGCGAAGCCACACGTCTCATCCGCCGGGAATTCCCCGACCTGACGGTGATCGCCGGCAACGTGACCAGCGCGGCGGGCGTCGACTACCTGGCCGAGTGCGGCGCGAACGCCGTCAAGATCGGCCAGGGTCCCGGTTCCATCTGCACCACCCGGCTCGTCGCGGGCATCGGGATTCCGCAGCTCACCGCCCTTTACGTCGCGAGCGGCGCGACGCGGCGACGCGGCGTCCGCCTGATCGCCGACGGAGGCATCGCGAAGTCGGGCGACATGGTCAAGGCGCTCACACTCGCCGATGCCGTCATGTGCGGAGGCATTTTCGCCGGCTGCCGGGAGGCGCCGGGCGAAATCATCGAAATCGGCGGCAAAGTCTACAAGCGGTACCGCGGCATGGGCTCGCTCGCCGCCATGAAGGCCGGGAGCGCCAGCCGCTATGGCCACGAGGCGGACGGCGGCTTCCGCAAGGTCGCCGCGGAAGGCATCGAAGCCCTTAAGGAGGTCAGCGGGTCCCTGGATGACGTCCTTGCCGGACTTATCGGCGGCATCCAAAGCGGCATGGGCTATCTCGGCGCCGCCACCCTTTCGGAACTGCGCACCCGGGCCCGTTACGTGCGGGTGAGCCCGGCTGGCCAGAAGGAGGCGGCGCCGCACGACGTCGTCGAGGTCTCCACCCGGCAGAACTGACCCCCATGGCTTTAGCGCCATTCAGCAGCCGGCTCATCGCCGACGTGGGCCTGTCCTTCGGCGACGAAGGCAAAGGCCGGCTGATCCCCGAAGTCGTCCGCGAACTGGCCGGCGCCGCCTCCGCCGTCGGCGTCGTCCTGAAAGTCAACGGCGGCGCCAACTCAGGCCACACCGCAGGCGGTATCAAGCTCAACCTCCTGCCCGCCGGCGTCGTCGATGGGGACGTGCCCCATCTGGCGATCGGCAGCGGCGTCGTGGCCGATCCGCGGAAGCTTTGGTGGGAAATTCGGCCCTTGGAAAGGAAGGGATTCGCGATCCTCTCCCGGCTTATGATCGACGAGCGCACCCTCGTCTCTGATCCCACGCACCGGCTCCTGGATCTCGCCTGGGAGGATCACCGCGTGCGCCATCTGAATCAGGAGCCGCGCGGGTCGACCGGGCGCGGCATCACGCCGGCCTATCTCGACGAGGTCGGTCAGTGGCAGATCACCTTTTCGGACTTTCTCGCAGGCCCCAATTATTTCGCGCGCAAGATCGCGGAGCGGGCCGATCGCGCCGTGCGGACGATCGAGCACGTGTGCCGGATCCGGCCCGAGACCTGGAACGGGTTTTTCGAGCAGTTGAGCGCCGCCGAACTGCGGGCGAACGCCGAAGGCATCGCTCTTGGCGCCCTGCGGCCGGGCGACGTCGACTTCGTCCAATTCCGCGGGAAGCAGCCGTTCACCCTGGAAGTCGACCGGCTGGCGGAGGTATACTGGAAGGCCGGCACGGCCCTGGCGGCCAACATCGGCGAGGTCCGCGAGCTGATCCGGACGGAACAGGCGAAGGGCCGCACGATCATCGGGGAATTCGGGCAGTCGTACTGGCTGGACAAGCGGCGCGGTTATTCGCCGAACGTGACGGCATCGCACACGTATACCCCCGAATTCTTCGAGAGCGCCGGCGTGCCTGTGCAGCCGATCCACACCTTCGGCGTCGCCAAGGCGTACGACACCAAGGTGGGGACCCATACCTTCCTCACGCGGATGGAGGACGGCGATCCGCTGTCGGAAAAATTGAAGGAGTTCGAATTCGGCGCTACCACCGGCCGCCAGCGCATGGTCGGCTGGTACGACGCCGTGGAAAAGGGCGACGCCCTGCGCTACGGAGGGTTCGAGGACGTGATGATCAACAAGCTCGACGCGCTGACCTGGTCCGGCGACTGGAGGGGCGAACTGCGGATCTGCACGGCCTACGAGGACGCGCAAGGCCGGCGCTTCGACCATGTGCCGCGCAACGAAGCCGTGCGCCGGGCGCTCCGCCCGGTGTATGCGAACCATCCCGGATGGGCGCAGGACGTTTCGGGGGTGCGCCGCTTTGCGGACCTGCCCGCGGCGGCACGGCGGTACGTCGCGGCGATGATGAAAAGCGTCCTCGATGTCGCGTACGCGGGCGAGACATGGCCGGCGAATCTGCCCAATTTGCGCTATCTCGGCGTGGGCGCCGCCCCGTCACAGATCATCCACGACGTGCCCGCCACGCGGGAGCTGGTCGCCCTAGCGGGCTGACCCATTCAGAAATCCTGGAGACGCCCCTCTCCCAGCCCGCGCTGCGGTTCCAGGCGCCCGAGCACTTCGCCCAGGAGATAGATGGACCCGGTGACGACCACGACGTCGTCCGGACCGCCCGCGTCAACCACGCCCGCGCGCGGCACCAGGCTCTCGACGGTTTCGCGGAGGACCGGTCCGCGAAAGCCGGCCGGGATAGCCGCCTCCAATTCCCCATAGCCGCAGGCGCGCGCCTGCTTCGGAACGGCCAGCCGGATCTCGGCGGCGTGCCGTGCGATCGCCGCCAGCAGCGCACGGGCGCGGGATTCGCCAAGAGCGCCCGCGACGACAATCGGCGCGCGGCCGGTTTCACGCCGCAAGCCGGCGAGCTGCCGGTCCAGCACCTCCGCCCCCTCCGGGTTGTGTGAAGCGTCGAGCACGACGGTGCGGCCGCCTATCCGGCGGACGTCCCAGCGCCCCGGCCATGCGATCGAGCACAGGGCCTGCGCGGCTTCCGGCTCGGAGAGCCTCCACCGCGGTCCCAGAGCACGCAGCGCGAGGAGGGCCGCCGCGGCGTTCCCGCGCTGATGATCACCCGGCAGATTGGTGCCCGGATATCCCTCCGTGCCCGCGCCAAATTCCTCCACCACCGAGCGGAGCGGGGCGCCCCGCTCACGGGCGATCCTTCGAATCACCGCTTCGGCGGCCGGCGGCACCCGGCCCATCACCACGGGCCGCCCGGGCTTCACGATCCCCGCCTTTTCCGCGGCGATCTGTTCCAGGGTGTCGCCAAGCAGATCGCAGTGGTCCAGGCCGATCGACGTGATGACCGTCGCCTCCGGCAAGACGATGTTGGTCGCGTCGAGGCGCCCGCCTAGCCCGACCTCGATCACCGCGACATCGCAGCGCTCGCGCGCGAAATGCAGGAATGCGGCCGCCGTCATGAACTCGAAGAAGCTCGGCCGATCGTCCGGATTTTCGGCGCCGATCGCGTCCATGACCGGCCGGAGTTCCGCGATATAGGCGAGAATCTCCGCCTCGGAGAGCGGCCGCCGATCCACCTGGACGCGCTCCCCGAGCCGGACCAGGTGCGGCGAAGTGTAGAGGCCGACGCGCCAGCCCGAGCGGCGCAGCACGGCCTCCAGCATCGCCGCGACCGATCCCTTGCCGTTCGTTCCGGCGACGTGCAGGCAGGGCACGCGCCGCTCCGGATGGGCAAGGCGCTCGGCCAGGACACGCATGCGGTCGACGCCGAACTTCACCCCACCTGCCTTGAGGCCGAAGAGGTAGTCCTGCGCCGCCGCGTAATCGGCGGGAGGGTGCGAAGTCACTCCTTCTTTATGTAAAGGGCCCGCAGCAGCGAGGCCAGCCGGCCCCGCATCTCCAGCCGGCATACGATCTGGTCGACCAGACCGTGCTTGAGGAGGAATTCGGCGGTCTGGAAACCGGCGGGCAGCGCCTGCTTGGTCGTGTCCTTGATGACCCGGGCGCCCGCGAATCCGATCATGGCGCCCGGTTCGGCCAGGATCACATCGCCCAGGGTCGCGAAGCTGGCGGTCACCCCGCCCGTGGTGGGATCGGTAAGAACGGAAATGTAGGGTAGCCCTGCGGCGGCCAGCCGGCCCAGCGCTGCGCTCGTTTTCGCCATTTGCATCAGCGAATATATGCCTTCCTGCATCCGCGCTCCGCCCGAGGCGCAGAACACGACACAGGGAATCTTTCGCCCGAGCGCATTTTCGATGGCACGGGTGATCTTCTCGCCGACCGCTGCCCCCATCGCACCGCCGCAATATCGGAAGTCCATAACGGCAAGAGATATAGGAATTCCGTGGATGTGCCCGGTGCCAGTTACCACCGCCTCCACGAGACCGCTTTCGCGTTCGTAGCGCTTGAGGCGGTCCGGATAGGGAGCCGAATCGACGAACCGGAGCGGATCGCCCGAGCGCAACTGCGCGTCGGTCTCGGCCCAGCTGCCCTCGTCGATCAATTTCGCAATCCGCTGGCGGGCACCGATGCGGAAGTGATGCCCACTCTTCGGGACGACCATCTGGTTGTCCTCAATCTCCTTGTTGAACAGAATCTCCCCGTTGACCGGATCCTTCGTATACAGTCCCTTGGGGATGTCCTTCCGCTTGGCTTTCTTGACCGTGTAGGTCGGCTTGTCGAAATGCATGGGAAATGGCGCCCGCTCATCCGTGGGCGAAGGCCGCGGCGTCCAGATTCAGGCAGCCCGCCGGGCGCAGCGCCGCGGCGCAGGCTTGCAGAGTGGTGCCGGTCGTGAGGACGTCATCGACGATGATGTGGCGCAGCCGGGGATTTAGGGCGGCCCCCGGTGCGAGTGCAAAGGCATTTTTGAGGTTGGCCCGCCGCTCGGCGGCATCGAGACCCGCCTGGGGTGGCGTATCGACGACACGCCGAAGGAGCGGGGCCACCCGGGTCCCGCCACCGGCCGCCGCGGCGAGACCTTGGACGAGCAGAAGGCTTTGATTGAACCCACGTTCGCGTTCGCGGCGCGGATGGAGGGGAACGGGTACGAGCACCGCACCGCGCACGTGATCGGCGAGCCAGGGAGCCCGCGCCATAACCCGCTTCAGGTCGCCCAGCACGTAGCGGGCGCTCCGGTATTTGAGCGCGTGGACCAGGGCGCGGGCCGGTCCGCGCAGCCGCACCGCGGTCACCGCCTCCCGCTCCAATGGAAAAGGCTGAAACTCGATCCGGGCTTCGCAAAGCGCGCAAACGTGCCGAAGGCCGCTGTCCTCGACGAGCCCGCCGCAGGCGACGCACACCGGCGGGTAGAGCACGTCCGGCAGACGACGCAGCCACTCCGGAAACCGCCGCAGGTTTGAAGCGGCGCCGGGGCTCCCCCGCCGGTCGTTTCCGGATTCCGGCCTCCGCCCGGTTTCGTGGGCAAAAGGATACATCCAGGCCTCCGGTCATCCTTCGCTCCGGGCGGAGTTCGGCGGGATCGGCCCTCAATACCGCACACGCTCCAGAAACAGGCCCTGCGCGGGCGCGGTTTGGACCGCGGGAACGCGGATGCGGGCACGCAGCAGGCGTTCGATCCGCTCCGGCGCCAGCTTGCCGTCGCCGGCGGCCACCAGCGCGCCGACCAAGGTTCGAACCATCTTGTAGAGAAAGCCGTCCGCCTCGACGAGGAAGGTCACACGGCGCCCGCGCCGGCGCCATTCCAGCCGGCGGAGATCGCGCACGGTGTCCTCCGTCGCGGTCCGGTTCCAGGCCGAGAACGCGCGGAAATCGTGGCGGCCCCGCAGCAGCGCCGCCGCCCGCTCCATCACCTTCCAATCGAGGGGCCGCTCCACCACCCAGCAATAGGGCCGCTCGAAGGGGTCGGGATCGCCCAGAAACAGATGGTACGAATAGATCTTCCCCTTCGCGGAAAACCGCGCGTGAAAATTCCGCGGAGCCCGCGCGATCCCCCCGATCCGAATCTCACGCGGCATCCGGCTGCGCAGCGCAGCCGCGAGCCTGACCGCTCCGTGCCGCCACTCCGCGTCGAAGTGGAAAACCTGCCCCCGAGCGTGCACGCCCGCGTCCGTACGCCCGCTGCCGTGGATCCGCACCGGCCGCTGGAACACCCGTCCCAGCTCGGCCTCGATCGCGTCCTGGACCGTTTTTCCTCCGGCCTGGCTCTGCCAGCCGGCGAACGCGCCACCGTCGTAGGCGCAGCGGCACTTCCATCGCTGGAGGGAGCTTTCCACGGGCGGATTATTGATACTTGGTTATGTTTGCTACAACGATCGTCGCCCCGGTCCAATGAATCGAACCCATCTTCCCGCAGGAAGGAGCGAAGTCTGGAAATCGACGGTCTTCGGAGTGTGAAATCCGGAACATAACCAAGTATTACTATGGCAAGGGCGGAAAACGTTGATCCAGGAAATCCTGGACCAGGATCGCGGCCGCCCGCGAGTCGATAAGACCGCCCGCGCGCATCCCGCGCCGGCACCGCGCCGGCAGGGTTGATTCCGCCTCGTAACTGGTGAGCCGCTCGTCCACGAGATGGATAGGGAGCCGGAACCGTTTGCGCAGGCGGGCCGCAAATTGATCCGTCTCGCGCGCCTTGAAGCCTTCGGTGCCGTCCATGTTGAGCGGATGGCCGAGCACGATATCGGTCGCCCGCCGGCCGGCCACGACCCGCCCCAGTTCCTCCCAGCGCGAAGTCGCGGTCCTGGAGACCAACGCCGGCAGCGGCGTGGCGATGCCCAGCTCGTCCCCATAGGCGAGCCCCCACCGCCGCTCGCCATAATCGATGCCCAGGCAGCGCACGCCGGTCTCAAGGCATCCGCAATTCGGGGTGCGCCGCGGCGTAAGCGACCGCGTACGCGCCGAACTCCGCTTTGAGGCGAGCCGCCGCGGTGTCCGGCCCGATCCGATAGCTCACCGCGTCAATCGAGCCGACGGCCGCGATGTCCTTGGTCGAGGAGAGCAGAAGGCATTCCTCGAACGATCCAAGGTCCTCGGGCAGTATCGTTTCCTCCCGAACGGAAATTCCCGCCAGAGCGGCCACCTTTTCGAGGACGAGCCGCCGCGTGACGCCGGACAGGATCCCGGCCGAAAGCGGCGGAGTGATCAGGGTGCCGGCCCGGACGAAGGCGATATTGCAGACGGCGGCTTCGGCCACTTCGCCCGCCAAGTTGAGGAACACGGCCTCGTCGGCTCCCCGGGAGCGCGCCTCGCTAAGGCCGAGGAGATTGTTGAGATAATTGCCGGTCTTCCACGCCGGATCGAGCGCGGTGGCCGGGTTGCGGCGCAAGCCCTGCACGATCGAAAGGGACAGGCCGCGCGCCGTCTGACCGGCGGTGAGCGCCGGACAGGGCTGGACGAGCAGCACGAAAAGAGGCGATTCCGCCAGCCGTATATCGAGTCCGATCGAACCGGCGCCGCGGGTCGCCTGCAGCCGGATATAGACGTCGCCCGCGCCGCCGGCCGCCCTGAACGCGACGATCGTCCGGCGGATTTCCCCGAGAATCCGCGCCCGGGTCCACGGCGGCTCGAAGT